>JAGWYI010000713.1 GCA_018969455.1 Bacteroidota bacterium
CAAGGCGCCAATCAAGGTGTGCGAACTCGAGCAGGGAATCCCGTAATACCAGGTGCCCAGGTTCCAAATGATTGCTGCCAGCAAAACGGCCAATACCAAGGCAATCGTGGCATTCATCTCGGTGGCCATCATTTCATTCAGCGGCATCAACTTCACAATTCCCATGGCTACCGCTATCCCTCCATCTCCGTTGGAAATGCCCCCAAAGGCCGATATGATGGAAGCCATCACGACTCCACCAAAAAACACCCCCAAAAAATTCATTAACCCCGACCAGACAACTGCTACATTCGGAGAAAGGGTTTTCGTATATATTACCGTAGCCACGGCATTTGCAGTATCATGAAACCCGTTGATGGCTTCAAAAAAACATACCGCCACCAAACAAATGATCAATAAAATTGATGCATATGCGGGCAAATCACTAATGAATGCAAGAACCATGGGCACTTTTTTTAAAGGTGTTTGAAATTTGGGCAAAATTACGCTGACCGACCTTGGTCGATGCACCTTAATATAAAGTATTTGTTAAGTTTGTTCACGAAGGATTGGTAAGCGGCAACAAAACCTCTACACGGGTGCCCTGCCGGGAGCCCTGACTCTCTACACCCAAATCGACGATAACGATATACTGACCAGCCCCGGATTGCTGCATCTGATGCAACAATCCCAAGCGCTCCCGTGTAATTTCCATACCCCTCGAACGATGCTTGTGAAATACACTCTGGCCCGCCTGTTTTTCACGCCCCTTATTGTACCCTACCCCATCGTCTTCAATGATGCACAACAAACTGTTCTCATCTTTCCCCAGGGTAAACCGAATTTGCAATTTGCCTTCCTGCTTCGGCCGCAAACCGTGCTCAATGGCATTTTCCACAAAAGGCTGTAATATCATGGTCGGAACGTGCAAATCATCTACATCAACACCCCGGGGTGGAATGATTTCAAAATCCAGGCGGTCCCGGAAACGTAACTTCCGGTTGATGTCCAGGTAACGCTCCAAAAACTCGATTTCCTCCTCCAGGGTTACCACCTCCAAATCGGAATAATCCAGCGTATGGCGCATCATTTTGGCAAATTTTGCCAAATACGACTCTGCATCGCTGTTCCTGCCCGAGGTGATCAATCCCTGGATGGCATTGAGGGCATTAAACATGAAATGCGGGTTCATCTGCGCCCGCAAAGCACGCAATTGCAAACCCGCGACCCGCAACCGGGCCATCTGCGCATCCTGACGGCTCCGCTCCAACTGATGCCGAGCCTCCAGTTCCCGCCGCTCATGGTCGCGCAAATCGTCAAAATACTCATGATTGAGCTGCGTTGCCCGCTGCTGCCACTCATAGGCATCGAGATATGCGCCCCGCCGGGCTTTGGATGCTGCAATCTGCTGGGCTACCTGTGCCAAGTGGTACTTGTCATGACCCTTCAAGCCTATGTTCCAGGCTTCCAACAAATGGGACTCAGCATGCTCCGGAGCATCTGACTGCCGAAATATTCCGGACCGCCAGATTTCAATTTTGGATAAATTGGTAAAATCCGACTTTTTGGCCGGTGGATCGTATAAAGCCGCCGCCAAATCAAACATACCCGAGGCTTTCGCAGCGTTGTTTTCCATCAAGGCAAGGATGCCCAGGTTTCCCAACGCATGGGTTTTGGCCTCTGAATCGCCTTCTCCTGCATATTCCAGTACTTTTTCAAACCAAAATCCAGCCTGATCGGCATCCTCTCCCGCCAAAGCCGATCGGCCTGCATTCAAATAATGCCACGCCAAACGCGGACGCAATCCGTGCGCCTCTACAATGGGCAATACCCGTTGATAAGCATCCAAACTCTTCTCTTTCTCATCCAAACGCTCGTATAAATCGCCCAAACCACTCAATACCAGCGTCAACAAATAATGATCTTTTAATGCCGTCGCATCATCCGGCAACATGGAAAGACTGCGCTCGGCATCCATCAAACAAGCCAGCGCCTGCCGGTGGTT
>JAGWYI010000714.1 GCA_018969455.1 Bacteroidota bacterium
CGGCGTGTTGCCGCCGTGAAAATCGAAGGTACGGCCCTGTTGCAAAGCTGCCCGGATGCCGTGCCACAACAACAATCGGGAAGCGCCTACTTGCGGAATGCGTTCATCGAGTCCGCCAAACAGATAGTATACTTTTTGGGCATCGCGCACCAGCAGGGCAACAGCGTGTACATTACCTTGCGCATCCTGGGCGGCCAGGCTGCTTGCTGCGTCTTTTTGAAGGGCGATTTCCAACAAATTGTGGAGCCATTGTCGGCTGTATCGCATCCGGATGCCATTTCGCTTCAAACTGCGTGTGATGAGGGCATGAAGTTGATCTACGGGCGGATTTTCACGAATCTGGAGGAGTTTATCGGCTTTATTGATGTTTCTTCGAGAGAGTTCATTCATTTTGCGCCAAAGAAAGGCCTCCTGTGTATGGGCAGGAATTACATAGTTGAGGGCGGCCATGGCAGAAAAACCATGCTTATGCAAGGCAAGCGCTTGCGGCTCGGGCACGCTGCATTGCCAATAGAGGATGTTTTTTTGTTGCAACATGGCTGGAATATCGGGTATATCCTGTTCGCTGTACCAGCCGATGCCCGTGGCAAATGGAACCTGCGTGCGATACGACAAACCCAATATGCGTTTTCGTATACAGGGCCATAAAACGCCTGACGGGTGCACCCAGGGTTCCCAGTTTTCACTTCCGACTGCTGCATCGAGCCACCAAGGCTGGTAAAACAGGGGCAAATTGGCCTCTTTTTCTACTGCGAGTTTGTTGTACAGTTCCTTCGAAGTAAAAAGTTTGTGTACTTTTGGCAAGGTTTCCGTTTGATCGGAATAGGCATTCGCATATATTTCCATGATCCAAAATTAGGGCGTCGTTCGCGTTTTTACGGCATGAAATAAATGATCCACTTATTATTTATTCTGACTCGAGACAGTGCACTTTTCCAATTGCCCGGCCTTCGGCGCATTCGACAATGGATTGTTTGTCAACATTATAACAATCCACAGGTTCGACTTGCCCGGTATGCGCGGCTGTATTGTGCGCACCCTTCCCCTGGGGCCGTGTTGAAAACCGAAGGCTTGCTGGAGTTGGGACGCAGGGCCCTGGTAGATTATTCGGGCGGTTTGTACACCGGAACCGATGTTTATTTTGGCGAAGACGTAAAAGTAATCACCCATGTGCATCCGGTGGATGGCCCGAACGACAATTTTGAACTAAATCCGATCCGGTTTTGCCCTTTACATGTAGGCGCTTATGCCAAGGTATTGGCAAATGCCATCCTTCTACCCCAAGTAGGTGAAATTGGCGCTTATGCCATTATTGGCGCCGGGGCAGTGGTGACCGCTCCCGTTCCTGCCTACGCGGTGGCAGCCGGAAATCCGGCAAAGGTATTGCGTTATCGGCGGGTCGGCCCCGATTTTGAAAATCCGCCGTCGGAATGAAAAAAATTCCGGATCGTTGGTGGGTTTTGGTTTGCGGCTTGCTGGCCCAATTGTGTTTATACGGCGCAATGCCGCTCTTAGTGCGTATATATCCGTCCGAGGCTGTAGCAGACTGGAGTTTGGTGTTGACCTGGATCAACCTGATCTGGTCGTTTTCCCAACTTAAAACCGATGTAGCCCTGGTTCAGGTAGCGGATGAAGACACGCGTCGGCAACTGTACGGACTCGGTTTTTGGAGCAATGTAATGATTACCTGTATATTGGCCCTGCTCATTTACTTTTCAGGCGGAAGAAGTGCCCAAATTTCCGCTGGCTGGCTGGCGCCTGTTTTGTTGGCGCATGGCTTGCATCAGATGAACCAGGGTTGGTTTTTGAGTACCCATGCATTTCGGGTGTTGGGATGGCTGCGCCTGATGCAAGCCGTTTTGGCTTATTTGCCTGCCCTTGCAGGCATGTATATTTGGGGACCTTCGGGCATGTTGTGGACTTTGTTGTGGAGCAATGTGGCTGTCGGCGGTTTTGCACTATTTTTACCCGGTGGACCAGGCGT
>JAGWYI010000715.1 GCA_018969455.1 Bacteroidota bacterium
TTTTGGCTCATAAATCGATTGGCTGTTCGCATCCAGGCCCAGTGTTCCGCCCATAAAAGAATTGGTAACCGTTACAACTTCTCCAAAAGGATAATTGCTTCGGATGTTATTGGCATTTACAAATTTCACCGGAAACAGGTGGTGTTGGTCATCGTATTCCGGGCGCTCAGGATTGCTTGCATCATAGGTGGGCATCCAGGAATGTGCGTATGTATGCTCCCTGCTAAAGCTGCTGTCGGCAGTACCAAAAACCATCCCATTGGTAAATACTGCTGTGTAAGTTGTATACCTGCAGGTCACTGCAGTGCGGCCACGTGTGGTATCTCTTACTTCAAACTTGTTGCCAATGGTGCTTGCATAGTTGCTGTAGTAAATGGAAGTATGGGGGTTGATCAGGTTGTGCAAGTCGTTAATAAAAGTTGAGCTGCCCGTATTAATTCCTGAGTATTCACCTGCAGGCATCATGGTTGTTGGTGTGGTTACCGAGCCGGAAAGTGGATTGTCCTGCTTGTAATTGGTAGCAGGACCTGCTCCGTTAAAAGCATATACCCTAAAATGATAGGTAGTGTTGGCATGTATGTATATGGGGTAGAAAATGGAATCTTTGGAAACCCTTGTAACAATGCCGTCATTGCCCACTGTATCTCCGCGCATGTACACTTTTCCGTCGCTTGGGGGAGTTAAAGGAACACCGTTGCGTCCGCGCACCACCAGGTAGCCGCCATAAAAATCAACAGGTGCTGCTGTGGTATTATAACTTCCTTTAAATCGGTAGGTTTTTACGTCGCTGAAACTTAACGCCGAAGGCTGCGCCGGAGGTTCACTGGCATACATACCGCCAACGCCATTGATGTTAATGACATAATTGGGCTGGTTGGCATCATTGCTCACAATGGTAAGTATAGCGTTGCGCGATCCGGCAGCTCCGGGAGTAAAATCGATGGTAAGATTTGATGTTGTAGAGGGTGCTACTGTTGTCAGGTTGCCTGTTATGGCATAATCTGCAGCTGCAGGTCCTGTTACAGTTATCGAGGAAATGCTCAGTGCGTTTGTGTTTCCAAAATTCTGAATGCCAAGCGAGAAAGGGGTGTTTACGCCTACGGGAGATTGCACCTGCACAAAACCGTTGTTGATGACAGGATTGCCTCCCTGAAGTACGTTAACTGCAGGCCCGGGCACGCTGGGAACAGCAACAGAAATATCGTCGAGAGCAACGTTGGCTCCTGAAACTTTGTTGTTGAAGAAAAAGCGAATGTAACGACTGGTGGTGGCAGGAATATCTGTGTAAGGTGTACAGGATGTCGCCATTTGTCCATCGTTGAACTGACGCATGTTCAGCCAGGTGATGCTGTCAGCAGATTCCTGAATGCTGAATGTTCCCACAAAACTTGTTACCGTTCCACCCACACTTGCCTTGATTTTGTAGCTTACCGGTCCGGGCTGTGAAGCAAAATGGATCAGCACAAACTCGCCCGTATTGTCAAGTCTGCACGAAGGAGTGGTGCATGCAGCAGTTCCGGTATAGGTTGTATTTACTGAGGTGCCGAGGAGAAGTTGAGAAAACCATCCCGGAGGGAGGGGGGTATCAAAGCTGTAGTTAGGAGTTGGAACCGGCGCCAGCTGCGCAAAGCTGGAGAATACCCCGGCAAACAGCAGGAGCATACTGGTGATGATTTGTTTTTTCATGTGTTAAAAAGAGATTTTGAGAGATAAGTTGTACCGACGGCCCTGGCCCATGTAAACGGTGGCTGTGTTGGCATCAAAACTTGTACCATTGATGGCATCGGTGATAAAACTTTTGTCTAGCACATTAAATACCCCCAGGCTGATGGAATAGCGCAATGATTTATTGCCTTTGATATCGGCCCCTGCAAAGGCATCGAAAACCCCATAGGCCGGCACTTGCCAGGTATAGCGGGGATTAGGCGTTTTAAAAGAGGCAGGATCAAAATTGGCAAAATTGTTTGTGAAGTACACA
>JAGWYI010000716.1 GCA_018969455.1 Bacteroidota bacterium
GTAGTAAAAAATCCATACCTTCTTGGTGCCTACAACATATTCGGGATCAACCGCAACATCCCCTTCAAATTGGCTCAGGCGCACATGTAATGGGTCCCCAAAAATACCTTTCAGCCAAATCTCGCCAGCAGTATTACCCGGTATACCACCACCGGCATAAACCTGGTAAGCGCCATAAGTATGGTTGGTATTGATGGTAAAGGGCTCGAAGGAGGTAAGTGTAGCCGGTGAAATTAAAGTTAGGGGCGTATAAAGTTCATTTTGTGTAAAATAAAGCCCGTTTTTCTTATAAATCGCCAATTTTGTAGCTCCACGGCTGCTAAAAAGAAAGGTATCATTGGGAAATTGCGGCACTCGAAACGGCAAATCATCAACATGATGGTTTAAAATACCATTTGAAATATCATTGGTTACCTGTACGGTCTCCATGGTTGCACCCTTCCAAAACTTGATATCAAAATAAGGTTGTGCCGGAATAGGTCGAAATGGATAAGCCAACACATCAGAATAGGCCATCCAGCGCGGAAAAGTGAGTTCATAAGCCGAACCACCCTGATTTTTCCGCTCTGCATTGATAAAAATCCTTTGATTCGGCTGATCTGATCGTAAGGCAAACAAACTGTCTTTACCCTGCGCATTGGTGTTTAATACCGCATAATTGATCCAAAAATAAGGTTTGGTCGTATCACTCGATACATTTATCAATGATTTGACATCGTTATTTGCAATACCTAAAACATAAGATTGTAGGGCATTAATGCCCAAGCGACGTATATATTTCAACACACCGTGTTGATTTTTAATCAGGAAAAAAATGCCTGTTTGATCCGCCCCCCAATATGGCCAACCCTGCCCCTGGATGGTATCAATCAGTTTTTTGGCCGCTAAATCTGGCAAACCTGTCTCCAAATCAACATCGGTATAATATACTTTTGACCGGCCCCCGGGGAGTGGAATTTGCTCGCACCAAACCATGCTGCGCATATCTGGAGAAAATTCAACCTGAAAAAAATTAGAACCAAGTACCGTATCCTTGGGTATAAAAGATTGTGCATGAATGTTTTGCACAAAAGCGAATAAAACAATAATACTGTAAAGTTTAAGCATGGGTGGGGAGTTGAGTTCGTATCTTCGACCACCCACGTTCTAAAAGGTTTACTTTAATTAATAAATTTTCTTTTGAAACATTTATCTTACATATTTATATTTAAAATACAATCATCTCAACATAGCCAATTAGACTCAATTGACTAGTTGCGGTGGGAAGTTTAGCATTAATATTCTGTAACCTCACCCAACAAATTCAAAGCCTGTTTTATTTTTGTACACTAAATTATATTTTCTTATTTTTCAAAATCCAAATGATAAACCACTTCGTAGAAATTTACAAACTTAAACCTTACCCTGTTTATGAATAAAACACTCAAAATCCTGTTCTACCTTCTACTCGCCTGCGTAGGCATCGTGGCCATCTCCGCTGCTTACATCCAAATCAAAGGCATTCCAAACTACCCTTATGCCCCGGGCGCTGAAATTGAACAACTCAAAGTGCCAGCCGACAACCTAATGATCGAACGAGGTGCAAAAATCGCGGCCCTCCTCTGCAACGAATGCCACATGGGATCTGACGGAAAACTCAGCGGCAAAATCATGACCGATGCACCCAAAGAATTCGGTAAAATAGCTACCCTGAACATCACGCACGACACGGTACACGGCATCGGGAATTGGACCGACGGGGAAATATACTACTTTCTTCGCACCGGCATCCGAAAGGACGGCTCCTGGTCTCCGCCTTTTATGCCCAAATTCCCCTTGATGGCCGATGAAGAAGTGAAATCCGTCATAGCCTGGTTGCGCTCCAATGATCCGAAACTCGAAGCGAGCGACAAGGAATACCCGCCCAATAAGCCCAATTTTTTGATGAAATTCTTGAACATCGTGGCCTTTTTCCCACCGCCACTGCCCAAACAGGC
>JAGWYI010000717.1 GCA_018969455.1 Bacteroidota bacterium
TGCAAAGGATTGCGCCCGTATCATTTATTTCAGAAACTACAGTACGCATGCGCGCCACAAGGTGCTTTACCTGGTCGTATTGCGGATTTGTTGCCCAAATGATGTCACGAAAAGAGCCGAGGGTCTTTTTTGCATTGGCGCTAATGCGCTGAAGCATGTAATAAGACTCCCGGTCTTTGATCGGAATCATACGTTCCAGCGTAGCCGAAAACATCAATATGCCGGTAAGGGATGAACCCACTTCGTCGTGCAAATCATCTGCTATTTGTTGGCGCATGGCCTGCAACAAAAGCCGTTGCTCCCTTCGGAACCTGGAAATACCTGCGGTAATGAATGAAATTGCGACAATAACCAGCAAATAGAACACATTGGAACGTTCAAATGGAGGCTTAATTATAATTTGAATGGTTCTGGTTTCTAATCCACGCACGCCATCCGAATTGTATGCTCGGATTCGGAGGTAATAGGCGCCTTCCTGCAAGCCGATGAGGCGGGCGAAACCCGGGTTAGGGGTTTGAATCCAGTTGGTATCAGCATTAATTACCTGATATTCAAGGTAATTGTTGGCCGGATCACCGTATTCAATGGCCGAAAAATCAAACTTGAGGTTCCGGTTGTGGTAGGGTATTACAATTTTTTGTATTTCATTGGGCAGGGTGCTTCCAGTAAGCGCACAACGCAGGGTGGAGTCGAGTTTTTCGTTGATCAGAATTTGTTTGATCAAAATTTTGGAATCGCCTGAATAAGCAGTAGTGGCGTTGATTTTGGACTGAACCAATCCATTTTGACTGGCGATCCAGAGGTTTTGATCGAAATCGAGGGTGTTGTTGTTTTGATTAAAGGCCAAATCGGGCACACCATCAGCCTTTGAAAACAGGCGCATTTGTTTGCCATCAAAATAAGCCAGTTTTCCGCCGGAAATCAACCATACACCATTCGATTTATCACATACAATATTGGTTACCAAAGGGCTTGGCAAATTGACCTCCCTGGAAATATGCAGAAGTTGGCGTTTTTTTTTGTCCATGCGAATCAGACCGTTGTTGCTTGCAATCCAGATGGCATGGGGGTTTTCCGACCAGTCCTTAATTTCTGCCCGAATGGGTATGGGAGCGCCATTCAAGGAAAACTTGCCGTTTTGGTAATTTAAAACGTACAATTCCGTCACATCTTTCAATACATATATCAACCCCTCGCGATCCAGGTACAAGTTTGGATAACCTTCGTCCCGGGGCAGGATATCTAAAACTGTGGCTTCATATCCTTTGCCTTTTGGCTGATATAGATAAAGTCCGGCATAAGTAGCTGCCAGCAAGTTCCCGTCAGGCATCATGCACACATCCATAAAGGCGCTGTTGGGGCCTGGTTTTGTTCCAACGAATTGAAGTTTTTTCTGTTTTTTATCATATAGGTAAAAAGCCTCTTCTTTAAACAGGAGCAACGCCTTAAAATTTTTCATCTGGCAGGAAGCACCCAAAGATTTCGGCAAGTTCATTCGCTCAATTTCTGCGCCATTTCTATCCAGTTTTAAGAGCGCATGATCCGTAAGACCCCATAATTCATGTGTGTTTTCACACAAAACGGAAGTTATTTGATTTGTTTTTTCGTTCCGATCTAAAATATTGAATTTGTTTTTGGAAAAATTAGTCCAATAAACGCCTAAATCGAAATAAGTGACCCAAAGCGAACCATTTGGGTCAAAATACAAGCGAATTACAGACCGATTGGCCGATTTATCAATGGTTAAATCTTTATATGGAAGGTATCGTTTGATTTCAGTGAATGCACCCCATCGGGTTTCGAGGACTTCTCCGTTGGCATTTCCGAGGAAGATTCTTCCATCATCTGTGGTTTCCACGGCCGATAATCCGGTTTCCCGGAGGATGCATCGGGGTTCCGAGCCATCCGTTTTCCAAAGAAACAGACCCTTGTTTGTGGCTATCAACAATCCGTATTCAGGGTGCCATTT
>JAGWYI010000059.1 GCA_018969455.1 Bacteroidota bacterium
GTGCTCATCTACCACATTTTCTTCCCGACTTGCAGGCGTGTCGAAAGTGATGTTATCATCGGTGATCAGCATAAGGTGCTGGATCAGAATTCGGCTGGCTTCGCGGATGGCTTCTTCGGGGTGTATGGTACCGTCGGTTTTAACATCGATGGTCAACTTCTCATAGTCGGTACGTTGACCTACGCGGGTGTTTTCAACGCGATAAGACACATTTTTAATGGGCGTGTATATGGCATCAATTGGAATAACACCGATTGCAGCGTCTTTGGGTGCGCCATCTTCGGCGGGTTGGTAGCCACGACCCTTGGTAATGGTAAACTCCATTTCAAGGGTAACGGTAGGCTCCATGCGACAAATCAGCAAATCGTGATTCATGATGCGGAAAACATTGGTAAATTCTTCAATGTCTCCTGCACGAAACTCCTCCCGGCCACTGATGGTCAGATAAATTTTTTCTTGTGGATTTTTATCGTCCTGGATAACCTGTTTGATCCGAACTTGTTTGAGGTTCAGTACGATATCCACTACGTCTTCTACTACGCCCCGGATGGTTGCAAACTCATGGTCTACGCCGCCAATGCGAACAGCGCTGATGGCATAACCTTCGAGCGAAGAGAGCAGTACCCGGCGGAGAGAATTCCCGACGGTCTGACCGAACCCTGGTTCCAAAGGCTTAAATTCAAAGGTGCCCTCAAAATCTGTTGCTTTTTGCATCAGGATTTTGTCTGGCTTCTGGAAATTGAGAATACTCATATGTGGAACGCTCCGAATTTGAAAAAGGTGGGAAAAGAATGGTTCTTTAGAGTTGAATGCTAATTGCAATATATAAACGTGTAAACGCGAAAATGGTTGGCGTTCTTAATCGACCGCCAACCCTTATTCTTTTACGTTTATTTTGAGTACAACTCAACAATCAACTGTTCGTTGATTTTTTCTGGTATCTGATCGCGTTGCGGGTAGGCGAGGAAAACGCCTTGCATCTTGTCGGGATTCCATTCCAACCAGCCAAACTGGCGTACGTTGTTGGTCTTTGCCCCAACATGCGTGGTAACCAGATCCAGGTTTTTTGATTTGCCCCGAACAGCAACAACGTCACCTGGTTTCAAAGAATAGGAAGGAATGTTCACAACTGCACCATTTACGGTTACGTGGCGGTGGCCAACCAATTGGCGGGCGCCCCGGCGTGTGGGTGAAATACCCAGACGGAAAACGGTGTTATCCAAACGCGCTTCGAGCAATTGAAGCAGCACTTCACCGGTTACACCATGACGACGTGTTGCTTCATGGAAGGTGCGGCGGAACTGGCGCTCCAGAATGCCATAAGTATATTTTGCCTTCTGTTTTTCCGACAATTGTACAGAATAGTTGGAAGCGGCTTTCTTTTTACGCGCCTGGCCATGTTGTCCGGGCGGGTATTTACGGCGCTCGAAGTATTTATCGTAGCCGAAAAGAGATTCGCCAAAAGAGCGCGATTTCTTTGTAGTAGGTCCTGTATAACGAGCCATTCTTTAGGAATGATTGAGTTGTTCGATTTTATGAATAGCCAGCCGATGCGATGATCGACCCAGCTTTTGTTTTATACGCGACGGCGTTTTGGAGGGCGGCAACCATTGTGCGGCATTGGCGTAACATCATTGATGATCAGCACTTTAATGCCTGATTGGTCGATGGCACGAATAGCGGCTTCCCGACCCGACCCCGGTCCTTTAACAAAAATTTCTGCAGAGCGCATACCGGCATCAAATGCCACCTTAGCGGCATCATTGGCAGCAACTTGTGCTGCATACGGTGTGTTCTTTTTAGAACCACGGAATCCAGCTTTACCAGCCGATGCCCAGGAAATCACTTCACCTTGTTTGTTGGTGATGGAGATTATGATGTTGTTAAAGCTGGCTTGAATGAAAACCAGCCCTTCCGGCGAAACTTTTACTTTGCGCTTTACAACTTTTTTAGCAGCTCCTTTAGCCATGGTATTGAATCAATGGGTTGATTGAAGGTTCGAATAAAGATGCTTATGATGCACACCGATAAGGCGCACAATAAAAACTATTCGAAGCCCCAAAGAGTATTACTTTGTTACTTTTTTCTTGTTTGCAACCGTTTTCCGTTTGCCCTTGCGGGTACGTGCATTGGTACGGGTACGCTGACCGCGTAATGGCAAACCTTTACGGTGGCGCAATCCGCGATAACATCCAATATCCATCAAACGCTTGATGTTCAACTGAATCTCAGAACGCAACTGACCTTCAGTTTTATATTCGTCCGCAATAATGCGGGAAATGGTTTTGATGTTCTCATCGGTCCATTTCTCTACCTTGGTGCTTTCGTCAACACCCGCTTTATCCAAAACGGCTTTGGCGGTAGATGACCCAACTCCATAAATGTAGGTCAAGGCAATTACCCCTCTTTTGTGACGTGGCAAATCCACACCTGCAATACGTGCCATATGCTTTTATTTTAAATGTTGATTGTGCGGAACCTACCAAAGACAGTGCTCTGAACAAGTTCTCAACATCAATTTTATCCCTGACGTTGTTTGAATTTTGGGTTTTTCTTGTTGATTACATAAAGTTTGCCTTTGCGGCGTACAATCTTGCAATCAGCAGAACGCTTTTTAATTGACGGTCTGACTCTCATGATGGATGTTATTGTCCGTTAATAGTTTGCTTGTGCTTCACCACGTCCTCATCAGAAGTACGTGTTTATTTGTAGCGGTATATGATCCGACCACGAGTCAAATCATATGGCGACATTTCAACCGATACCTTGTCTCCCGGCAATATTCGAATGTAGTTCATTCGCATTTTGCCTGAAATCGTGGCCAGGATTATATGCCCATTCTCCAACCGAACTTTGAAGTTCGCGTTGGAAAGTGCTTCGGCAACCTCGCCGTCTTGTTTGATCAAATCTTCTTTAGACATATTTTGCCCTGCTGAATTTCGGGCTGCAAAGGTCTAACTTTTTGGTGAAATTTCCTTAAGATCAGGATTATTTTTTATCTCCTCCAGTAAAAAACTGTGATCGGACAAAATATCCGCCTGATTTTTCCGTACAACCACCGAGTGTTCGTAGTGTGCGCTGGGTTTTCGGTCTCTGGAATGGATGGTCCACCCATCCGTTGCCTGAAAAACTTCCCGTACACCTAAATTAACCATCGGCTCTATGGCCAGGGCCAATCCTTCCCGCAATACCATGCCCTGTCCTCTTCTTCCATAATTGGGTACTTCCGGTTCCTCATGCAAGGATCGTCCAACGCCATGCCCAACCAAATCCCGAACAACACCATATTTGTGTGCGCGTTCGCAATAATCCTGTATGGAAAAAGAAATATCACCAATCCGCTTCCCCACAACCGCCTGTTCAATTCCGAGGTATAAGGAGCGGTAGGTTACACGCAACAAATCCATCACCGACTCTTCTACCGCAGCAAATGCAAACGTAAACGCCGCATCTCCAAAAAAACCCGCCAATTCAACCCCACAATCTACCGAAACAATGTCATTTTGTTCAAACGGACGATCATTTGGTATTCCATGAACCACAATGTCGTTATAAGATATGCACAGCGTGGAAGGAAAACCATTGTATCCTTTGAACGCTGGACGTCCTTTGTGATCCCGTATAAAGGTTTCGGCCGCTTTGTCAAGCTCTTTGCCCGTAATTCCGGGCTTAAGCATGCTGGCTACCAAAGCCAGGGTTTTAGAAACCAGCAAGTTGGATGCACGCATCAATTCTACTTCTTCCTCTGTTTTGTAGAAAATGCGTTTGTTCGGACCGCTGGAAAATAATCCCATTTTTTTTTATTGTTTGACCTGAGAAACAGGCCAAATGTGATTTACTGAGGTTGACCCAACTGAATACCCTGTGTGGAGCGTCCTTGTATGCGGCCGGATTTAATCAGACCATCATATTTCTGGGTTAACAAATAACTTTCAACAACCTGCAAGGTATCGAGTGCTACACCAACCATGATCAACAAGGTTGTACCGCCAAAAAACAGCGCAAATTGTTGGTTGATACCCAGTGTAGCGGCAACTGATGGCAGAATCCCGATCAGACCCAGGAAAATTGCACCTGGAAGTGTGATTCTGGTCATAATATTATCGATGTATTCGGCGGTTGCTTCACCAGGTTTAACGCCAGGAATAAACGCGTTGCTGCGCTTCAAATATTCGGAATAATTGGTTGGCGCAATCATCAGAGCGGTATACACATAGGTAAATATAACCACCAAGAGAAAAAACACGACATTATATCCGAAAGAGTAAATGTCATTGAAGGCATGCAAACGGCCTGTCATTTGGGATTTGGTTCCTGAAAAATACTGAATGGCTGTAGCAGGCAAAAACATCAAAGCCTGGGCAAAAATGATGGGCATTACACCCGCAGAATTTACCTTTAATGGGATATAATCCCGTGCTCCGGCAGTTGGCAAGGCGCCGCCTGAACGGCCAACCATCCGTTTGGCAAACTGGATTGGTATGCGGCGAACACCCTGTATAACCAGGATGGTTGCCAGCACAATCAGGAAGAAGAGCGCCAATTCTACAAAGAAAAGAAGCAATTTATTATCGCCAAACAACTTTTGGAATTCGAAAATGAATGCCTGTGGCAGGCGCGCAATAATACCGGCCTGGATGATGAGTGAAGTTCCGTTGCCGATGCCTTTATCGGTAATCCGTTCACCCAGCCACATACAGAAAATAGTACCAGCTGTGAGGATAATTATGTTGGAAAACCAGAAGAGGCCATCGGGGATGTTTGGAGAAACTGCGCCTGGAATGCTACGGATCAATTGGAGGTATCCGCCGCCTTGTACCAAAGCAATTGCTACGGTGAGCAAGCGTGTCATTTGGTTGAGGCGTTTGCGGCCGCTTTCCCCTTCTTTTGATTGTAGGCGCTGGAAGTAAGGCACTGCAAAGCCCAATAACTGCACAATGATGGATGCAGTGATGTAGGGCATAACGCCTAAAGCAAAAATGGCGGCATTGTCGAATGCGCCACCTGTAAATACATTGATCAAGCCCAACAAGTCATTGGCATTACGGCTTTGGCTGTAACGGTCGAGGGCAACAGGAATTACACCGGGCAATACCACGAAAGTACCAACGCGATAGATAAGCAGCAGCAACAGTGAAAACAGAATGCGCTGACGGAGTTCCTTGATACTCCAAATATTTCGGATAACAGTAAGCAGCTTCATGTCTGCAAGGAAAGTTTAGACGAGTTGAACATTGCCTCCCAACGCTTCGATAGCCGTTTTGGCAGAGGCGGAGATGGCGTGAACCGTGATATCCACTTTGGTTGTCAATTTGCCGTGACCCAGGATCTTGATTTGATCAGAGGCTTTTGCTACCCCTGCGGCAACCAATGCAGTTACATCAAAGGTATCGACGCCTGTTTTCTTAACGAGCGCTTCCAGAGCAGAAAGGTTGAGCGGTACATATTCCACACGGTTGATGTTTTTGAAACCGCGTTTGGGCAAACGACGCTGCATGGGGGTTTGTCCGCCCTCGAAGTGACGTTTGGCTTTGTAGCCGGTACGCGCCTTATCGCCTTTATGACCTTTGGTGGAGGTGCCACCGCGGCCTGAACCAGTACCACGACCAATGCGTTTGCGCGTTTTGATAGAACCCTTAGCCGGACGTAAATTATTGAGCTCCATTGCTTTATTTGTTCAATATTGCGTGAGTGAATGGTTGAAGGCGCCAAAAATCTTCGCAAAAAACCTGAAAATGTGATGATCTTGGCAGGTTTTTGTGTGATGAAAGTAGCGCTGTATTTGGTTTAGGCTTCTACCACCTGAACCATGTGGTTTACCACTTTAAGCATACCCATAATTTGAGGGGTTGCTTCGTGTTCAACCGTTTGATTTACCTTGCGAAAACCCAAAGCCTTGAGCGTATCCTTTTGGCGCTTGTGTTTGTCGATGGGGCTTTTTACAAGTGTAATTTTGATCTTACCCATTGTATGAGATTCTTTTAGATGTTTCAAACTCATTGAGTTAAGGAACATCTGGCTTACGATGTATTATCCGTTGAACAGTTTTTCGAGCGAAATACCGCGTTGGCGTGCTATTTCAACCGGGCTACGCAGGCTTTGGAGTGCAGCGATGGTTGCTTTTACCACGTTGTGCGGGTTAGAAGAGCCCTGTGATTTGGCCAAAACGTCTTGAATACCGGCCATTTCCAATACTGCGCGCATGGCGCCACCGGCAATAACGCCAGTACCGTGTGCGGCGGGCTTGATCAATACGCGACCGGCATCAAATTTGCCATGTGCTTCATGAGGAATTGTACCATTGAGGATGGGCACTTTAATCAGATTCTTTTCAGCGTCTTTTACCGCTTTGGATATGGCTTCTGAAACCTCACGTGCTTTACCAAGGCCTTGACCAATAGATCCTTTGCCATCGCCCACCACCACTACAGCGGCAAAGCTGAAGGTACGACCACCTTTGGTAACTTTAGCTACCCGGTTGAGAGCAACCAATTTTTCTTTGAGACCTGATTCTTCAGAAGTTCTGGAGTTGTCTCTATCTCTTTCTTGCTTAGCCATTGGATTTAGCTAATTTGAATGAAAATATGAATGCTAGGCAGCAGAGCCGCTTTCGCGATGGATTTCTTTAGAATTGCAAGCCGCCTTCACGTGCGCCATCTGCCAGTGCTTTCACACGGCCATGGTACAAATAACCGCCACGGTCGAATTTTACTTGTTCAATACCGGCGTTTTTGGCTTTTTCGGCAACCAGTTTGCCTACTGCAATAGCTTGTTCGGTTTTGTTGCCCGAAATTCCTTCTTCGTGGGAGCTGGCGGCAACCAGCGTATGTCCTTTCAAATCGTCAATAATTTGGCAATAAATTGACTTATTGGAACGGTACACACACAAACGAGGACGTTCGTTGGTCCCGCTTACTTTTTTGCGGATGCGCAGGTGAATGCGCCGACGGCTTTGTTGTTTGGTACGTTTCATTGTTTGTGCTATTTTTATCGTTCCGATTTCCGACCGGAACATCCATTTTTAACAAAAATTGCCCTATAGATATGTTAAGCATGAATAATCCCATGCATCTATAGGCAGAAACCCTGAGTTTATTTTTTACCTCCGGCAGTTTTACCTGCTTTACGGCGCAACTCTTCACCTTTAAATCGGATACCTTTTCCTTTATAAGGTTCTGGTTTCCGGAAGGAGCGAATTTTGGCACAAACTTGACCGAGCAACTCTTTGTCAATTCCTTCCAGGCGAATCAAAGGAGCCGAGCCTTTTTCCATGGCAGTGGTTACCTTCAGTTCATTGGGGATTGAGAATATGATCGGGTGTGAATAGCCAAGGGTAAAAGTTACCATATTTCCTTGGTTTTCAACACGATAACCTACACCGACAACTTCCATTTCGCGTGTATAACCTTCGCTAACGCCCATAACCATGTTATTGAGCAAAGCGCGATAAAGGCCGTGCATTGCACGATGGCGTTTCTGATCGGTAGGGCGAGTTACGGTAACAGCGCCGTTTTCAACAGAAATTTTGATATCCGGATCTACCTTTTGCGAAAGTTGACCTTTTGGGCCCTTTACGGTAACCGTGTTATCGGTGGCAACCGAAACCTCCACTTTAGCGGGAAGTTGGATCGGCAATTTACCAATACGAGACATATAGCTTGGTCAGTTTAACGTGACGAGTTGTTGATGTTAGTAAATGTAGCAAAGCAATTCGCCACCTACATTTTTTTCGCGGGCTTGTTTGTCGGTCAATACACCTTTCGAAGTAGACACGATCATAATGCCGAGGCCGTTAATGATTCGCGGGATATCGCCTGCGCCGGAGAACTTGCGTAATCCGGGACGACTTACGCGAACCAATTCCTGAATAATAGGTTTTTTGGTAGACGGGTCGTATTTCAAAGCGATTTTAATCAGACCTTGTTTATGTTCGTCTGATTTATCTTCGAAAGTATATTTCAGAATATAACCCTGATCGTACAAGATTTCGGTGATCGACTTCTTGATTTTAGAAGCCGGAATCTCGACGATTCGATGTCCCGCCATCTGGGCATTGCGGATGCGGGTCAGAAAATCTGCTATCGGGTCAGTAACATGCATTGTATTGAATGTTGTTTGTTGTTGGTTGTTCGAAAGCGAGCCTTCGAAAGAATTACCATGAAGCCTTTGTAACGCCAGGAATTTTTCCATCGAGCGCCATTTGGCGGAATTTCACACGGCAGATACCGAATTTGCGCATATAACCTTTTGGTCGGCCGGTGAGCAGGCAGCGGTTGTGCAGGCGGATCGGATTTGCGTTGCGAGGGAGTTTGTCCAGTGCGTCAAAATCACCGGCTTCCTTAAGCTTTTTGCGGAGTTCAGCGTATTTTGCAACGGTACGCTGGCGTTTGAGTCCACGAGCAATGACTGATTTCTTTGCCATTTTACGCTATAATTCGATTGAGAGTGTGATGGTCTTTATTTTTTGAAAGGCATACCAATTTCTTTCAGCAGGGCGAATGCTTCTGCGTCGGTATTGGCAGTTGTCACCATGGTTATATCCATACCCATGATTTTATTTACCTTTTCGATGTCAATTTCAGGGAAAATGATTTGTTCGGTGATTCCCATGGTGTAATTTCCACGGCCGTCGAACGACTTGTCATTGATGCCCCTGAAGTCGCGTACACGCGGCAGGGAGATGGTGATCAGGCGATCGAGGAATTCCCACATTCTTTCTCCTCTCAGGGTTACACGCACGCCGATCGGCATACCTTCGCGCAATTTAAAATTGGATACGGAAGTTTTAGCGCGTGTAGGAACTGCTTTTTGACCAACAATGGTAGTGAGGTCTTGTGCAGCGATTTCGATCAGTTTTTTGTCGCCGGATGCTTCGCCAATACCCTGGTTGATGCAAATTTTTACCAATCGGGGCACTTGCATAACGGAGGTGTAGTTGAACTGCGCCATCAGTGCAGGCACTACTTGCTCCTGGTATTTAGTTTTAAGACGTGCTGTGTATTTCATCACTTAATGATGTTTCCTGATTTTTTAAAATACCGAACGTTTTCGCCGTTCTCGTTTTTGCGTCCTACGCGGCTTGCTTCGCCTGTTTTGGGATCAACAACCTGTAGGTTCGAGATATGGATTGGGGCGGAGACATCCTGGATGCCGCCTTCTTCCGTTTGTGTGGCTTTAACGTGCTTTTTTACAATATTAAGGCCATCCACGATTGCGCGTAATTTGTCGGGGAAAACCTGAATAACTTCACCGGTTTTGCCTTTGTCATCGCCGGCAATCACCATTACTGTATCACCGCGGCGGATGTGCAGTTTTTGCGTGAAGCGTTTGGATTTATTGTTCGTTGCCATTGTTATAGAGGTTAATTTGACGCGTCTTTAGTGTTGACGCATCGAAATTAAAAAATGCTCAATATTAGAGTACTTCAGGCGCCAAAGACACAATACGCATGTAGTCTTTATCGCGGAGTTCGCGGGCCACCGGTCCGAAAATACGGGAACCGCGTGGTTCGTCTGAAGCATTCAGCAGGACTACTGCATTGTCGTCGAAGCGAATGTAAGAACCGTCTTTACGGCGAATTTCTTTTTTGGTACGTACGATAACGGCTTTGCTCACGATGCCTTTTTTCACACCGCCTGGAGACGCATCTTTTACTGTTACGACGATTTTGTCACCAACACTTGCATAGCGTTGGCGGGTGCTTCCGAGTACCCGGATGCAGAGTACTTCTTTTGCGCCGGAGTTATCGGCCACATTCAAACGAGACTCTTGCTGAATCATGACTCTTTTTTATTTTTCAGTGAGGGCCATACGTATCGCGATAAACGCGCGTGCCTGGCCGGTAATTTTGAAAATCTTACTTCGCGCGTTCAACGATTTCCACCAGTCGCCAGCGTTTTTTCTTGCTGAGCGGGCGGGTTTCCATGATGCGTACAATGTCGCCTGTGTTGCAGGTGTTTTCTTCATCATGAGCAAAGAATTTGTTGGAGCGCTTTACGAATTTACCATAGATAGGGTGCATCAGACGGCGCTCAACCTGAACTGCGATGGTTTTATCCATTTTATTGGAAACCACCACACCGGTTTTTGTTTTGCGAAGATTTCTTACTAAATTTTCCATCTATCAGTTTAGATGTAATTGTGTCAGGTTGAATGATTGAAGAGGTACTGGTTTAAAAAAGTACCGCATCGGTTTTGGGCTTATTTCAATCGGCTGCGACGTTCGCGCAGTTTGGAGCGCATTTCCAGGTCTTCCGGGCTAAGCGCAGCCAATTCGCGGTTACGAACTTCGGTATGAAGGCGTGCGATGTTGCGGCGCAGGTCTCGGATTTCCATCGGATTTGCCAGGCCTTTTACCGCGTGGTCGAACTTCATTTGTTGAAGTTCTTGTTCCATGCTGTTGATGTTGGAAACGAGTTCCGCATCGGTCATTTCAGCCACGTTTATTTTATCCTTAGCCATGATATTAGCTTGTGTATGTGGTCAAAAAAATTGGAATCAGGGAAAAAGTGCCTGATGTACCAGGTTTTGGGTTTTAGCCTTCGAAGTCGTACCGTGTTACGGCTTTGCAGGCAATCGGCAGTTTTTGAGCGGCCAAACGAAGTGATTCGTAGGCGAGTTCTTCACTTACCCCTTCAATTTCGAAGAGGATACGGCCGGGTTGTACTTCTGCAACGTAGTGGTCGACAGCACCTTTACCTTTACCCATACGTACCTCTGCTGGTTTGGAGGTAAGGGGTTTATCGGGGAAAATGCGGATCCAAACTTTGCCCTCCCGTTTCATGTTACGGGTAAGGGCAATACGCGCCGATTCAATTTGACGGCTTGTAATACGGCTGAATTCCATTGCTTTCAAGGCGAAAGAACCGAAAGAGATAGAGCTTCCTTTATAGGAAAGGCCGCGGTTACGTCCCTTGTGTTGTTTGCGATATTTCGTACGTCTTGGCTGAAGCATTGTGCGCTAGTTTTAAAAGCCTGTCGATCAATGTTTTAAAGTAAATGCAACATCCTTTTTGCTAAGGGGCTGCAAAGGTACGCGGATTTGGCCATTGTCGCAAGGCCTTATTCGCATACACTGGATTTTCGTTTTATCGGCGATCGCGATTTCCGCCGCCGCCGCCGCGGTTATTTCCGCCACCTCGGTTATTTCCGCCGCCGCCTCTGCGGTCATTGCCTCCCCGGCGGTCACCACCGCCTTCGCGGCGGTTTCCGTCACGGCGGTCGCCACCTTCGCGGCGGTCACCGTCACGACGATTTCCATCGCGGCGTTCGTTGGTACTGGTGCTGCCAGTTCCTTCTGCGGCAGTAAATGGAGTAAGTTCGCGTTTGGTGAGGACTTCTCCTTTAAACAGCCAAACTTTTATTCCGATTTTGCCGTAAACGGTTTGTGCTTCAACCAATGCATAGTCGATATCTGCGCGGAAGGTGTGCAAAGGGGTACGACCCTCTTTATATTCTTCCGAGCGTGCGATTTCGGCGCCACCTACACGTCCGCTGATGCGGATTTTGATTCCTTCTCCACCTGCGCGCATGGTGCTTTGAATCGCCCCTTTAATGGCACGGCGGTAATTGATACGTGCTTCGATCTGCTTGGCGATTTGTTCCCCTACGATATTGGCGTCGAGTTCGGGTTTACGGATCTCGAAGATGTTAATTTGTACTTCCTTGCCGGTAAGTACTTTAAGTTCTTCCTTGATCAGGTCAACTTCTTTACCGCCTTTACCGATGATAATACCAGGACGGCTGGTGTGGATTGTAACCGTTACGCGTTTGAGGGTACGCTCAATTGCGATGCGTGCAATACCGTTTTGAACCGGCTTGTTGCGGTCGCGCGGATCGGCCACTGCAGTTTTGGGGCGACGTGCGCGCAGGTAATTGCGGATTTTTTCATCTTCCACGACTTTCAGACCGTAGTCTTTGTCGGCATACCAGTTAGAGTCCCAACCGCGGATGATTCCCAAGCGATTACCAATCGGATTTGCTTTTTGACCCATTGTATGATGGATGTATGGTTTGAGTATTTGAAGAAGCGCAAAGGCTAGCATTGAACGCGCCAATGCGTCGTCGTCGGCACTTCGTTTATCGTTCGATTTATGCGTTTACTTGTTCGCTTTCGAGTGCAACCCGATTGGCTACCACGAGGGTAACATGGTTTCGGCGTTTGCGTACGCGATAAGCGCGGCCTTGAGGCGCCGGGAGGAAGCGATAGATGATGCCACCCGGATCGACGAAAGCCGTTTTGATGTAGAGGTCATAATCGTCGGCAGCGCCCACTTGATCGGATTTTTGTTCCCAGTTGGCGATGGCAGAGATCAGCAATTTTTCGAGCCACACTGCGGCTTCCTTGTTGGTGAATTTGAGGATGCCGAGGGCATCAACCACCCGTTTTCCGCGGATATTGTCCACCACCAGGCGCATT
>JAGWYI010000718.1 GCA_018969455.1 Bacteroidota bacterium
TTTGATTTGGTAACAATATGCGATTAATATTTGGAGAAACATCCAAATTGTTCTCAAAGGTACATGATACTGGTTAATGATTGTGTTAAAATTTGCAAAAAAATGCAATTGGCAAAATAAGATATGGGGACATTCAGTGCCTAATTAATTCATTGTTAAGTTATTGTAAATTTTAGCAAAGCGATTTTTCGCTCAACTTAGTTGCTGAAGATACATTTTGATGGTTGCTGATAATCCGAAATATAAAGCATCTGAAATTAAGGCATGCCCAATGCTCACCTCTGCCAATCCCGGGCAATGGCTTTTAAAATATTGAAGATTGTTTAAATTTAAATCGTGCCCTGCATTCAATCCCAACCCCAATTCTCCGGCCAGCTCTGCCGCTTTTGTGTAAGCAGATACAGCCATAGCCTGGTCGTGCTCAAATGCTTCTGCATAGGGGCCGGTATACAACTCAACACGGTGTGCACCGCAAGCAACAGCGCCTTCAAGCATGCCCGCAATGGGGTCGACAAACAAGGATACCCGAATACCCAGGGCGCTTAAATGGGAACATACATCTTTCAAAAAATCGCGATGCTTTATGGTGTCCCATCCAAAACTGGAAGTTAACTGGTCGGGCGCATCGGGAACCAGCGTGCATTGATGGGGCAAATTCTCTTCCATTAAACGGATAAAATCAGGTGTGGGATTTCCTTCTATGTTGAATTCTGTTTGAACCACCTGCTTCAAGGCCGGAATATCGCTGTATCGAATGTGCCGCTGATCGGGGCGTGGATGTACCGTAATTCCTTGTGCGCCAAACTGTTCACAATCTTTGGCAACTTGAATCAAATCGGGCATATTCCCTCCGCGGGCATTGCGCAAGAGCGCCACTTTGTTGATGTTTACACTTAAACGAGTCATTTTGAAAGCGGGTTATAAAAACTTGAAATCAAATTCAGTAGGCCAGTGCTGGCTTGTATTGTTATCTTTGGCGCAAAAGTAATACATTAAGGCATGGAAGATCTCGCTAAGCCTCAAAAACCGGAAGCTACTACCCCCGACTTTATCCAGTATGAACAGCCTTCTGCGCGTAATTATCCGCCCGTTTTTCAGGTTTTGCTTATGCAATTCGGGTTTGCGCTCGTTTTAACCGTTTTGGGAAATCTGGTTTTTACCATTATCGCTTTTGTTGCACATTGGGATGTACAGCGTCTGATTTCCAATTTTTCTGCAGATGCCGATTTTGCAAGTCGTTGGCAAATGCGCTTGATGCTTGGTTTAAGCCATATTTTTACCTTTATCGGTTCTGGCTTACTTACCATTTACCTATTTTATCGGCAATATCCAGTCAAATGGCCCGATTATCTGCGTATTCGGCAATCGCCAAAGGGCAAAACGGTACTTGTGGCCCTTTTGTTGATGCTTGCAGTGATGCCGCTGGTCCTTTTTTTGTACAACATCAACAAATCCCTTCCCATTCCCGAATCCTGGCGAATCCTTGAAAATCAAACCAACGAGGCCATTAAAGGCTTGTTGCACATGGAGAACGCCTTAGAACTGCTGGGAAATTTGTTTATCATTGCTTTTTTACCTGCATTGGGCGAAGAACTGGTATTTAGAGGGGTGCTGCAACAACAGCTGATGCGGATCATTCGAAACCCCTGGATTGCTTTGTTGCTTTCCGCTGCCCTTTTTAGTTTCATTCATTTTCAATTTGAAGGATTTTTCCCCCGGATGCTGTTGGGCCTGGTACTTGGTTGGTTGTACTGGAAATCCCGAAACTTTTGGGTGCCTGTGCTTGCACATTTTGCCAACAATGGGCTTCAGGTGCTTGCGCAATCGCTGTATCAAATTAAATGGAGTAATTACGACCTCGATCAGGATGTTTCCATTCCCTGGTATGCAGCAGTGTTGTCTGCCGGCATGGTAATTTTCCTGGCCAAATTCTTCAATTTATTAAAAAACTGAGCCATGC
>JAGWYI010000719.1 GCA_018969455.1 Bacteroidota bacterium
GCACCTGCCGAAAACATCAACTCAATGTTTTCAATGAACTTCGTGCTGTATGTAGCACTAACAAACTATATCAGGCACCCTTTGGGTGCTAAACAGTTACCACTTATTAATGTAATTTTTGCAGCCACTTAAGTAAACTCCGACGAAAATACACCGAAGTTGGTCGGTAAATCGTGTAATTTTGCACCAACCCGACCGAAATTAGTCCTTGCAGAATCAAACATATGTCTACTACAGAAAACGCGGAAAAAAGCAACGCTGAACAGTTGTTTGATCAGGTTGTACAACATCTTGACACACGTTGGGAATATTATTCCATTCTGGCCGCTGAAAAATCGGCCGAATTGGTGTCTTCTGTTGTACGTGCCCTGGTTGTTGCCGTGCTAGCGTTGCAAATCCTGTTTTTCTTCAGCATCGGGTTTGCCTTTTGGCTGGGAGAATGGATGGGCAGTACTGCCGGAGGATTTGCCCTTGCCGGATTGTTGTTTGTTCCGCTTGCTTTGTTGGCTTATCTTGTATTAAAACCAATGGTTCGTTCCAGAATCATCGAAGCATTTTTACGCAATGGCCTTGATCAAAATAAAAAAGGATCTGCATAATCTGGCTCAACTTGAGGCCAGAAAAGCAGAATTAAAGTCCAAAATGGAGGGAGAACTCCTCGAAATCAAGGCTACTTTGGCATTGGTTCGGGAGGATCTGAAACCTGGCAATCTGGTAAAAAGTGCTTTTTACACATTAATTGGGGCCGAACAGCGCAAAAAAACAAATCCCGATGCGCCAGAACATCCTGTGCGGCGGATTGGGAAAATGCTGCCTGTTCAGCTGCTTGCCAATATGCTGGTGCGAGATCCACGCTTGAAGGTATTGTTCCATTATTTGGCTCCTGTAGCGATTGATGTTGCGCCTGAGGTGTGGGATCAGGCCGAAAAACACCTTCCCAGCCGGCTTAGCCTCCTGGAACGCTGGTTGAAACTTCGGGCATATTTCCGGAAAAACCAATCTCAACTTCCACCTTCTGCAGAAAACCAAACAACTTAGAAACATGAGAAAATACAGTCTGCTCGAAATTGTTGTTGCCCTTGCAGTTGTAGGCGGCGCCTTGTATTTTGTTTTCTTCACAGAACGGGGTCGAAACTGGATCGAGCGTGCCATGCAACAAACTTTTGATTCCATTGATGCCCTGTTGGCATCCGTAGAAAAGGCCATGAGTGGCCAGGAGGCCCCGCAGGAATCGGCGGAGCCCCTTGACGATCCCTTGGTTTAATTGTACAGGTACATGCTCCGGTTGCGATCCAGTTCCCGAAAATAAGGATCCTTTAAATCTTTGATGAAGTAAATGGCCTCTCCGGTGGATTTCATTTCGGGACCAAGCCGTTTGTCGACGCCAGGAAATTTTTCAAAGGAGAAGACTGGAATTTTAATGGCATACCCCTCCATTTTATGCTGAATATCAAAGTCCTTTAACTTGTGGGTACCCAACATTACCTTGGTGGCAATGTTAAGGTAGGGTACGCCATATGCCTTGGCAATAAATGGCGTAGTTCGAGATGCACGCGGATTGGCCTCAATAACATACACCTCGTCGTTTTTAATGGCAAATTGAATGTTAATGAGCCCGCGAATATGGAGCGCCCGCGCAATTCGTTCGGCGTATTCGCACATGTGTTGAATCACAATTGGGCCCAGGCTGTAGGGTGGAAGCACGGCAGAGGAGTCGCCCGAGTGGATACCGGCAGGCTCGATGTGTTCCATAATGCCCATAATATGGATTTCGTCTCCGTCGAAAATGGCGTCAATTTCGGCTTCTTTGGCGCGCTCCAAAAACTGGTCGATCAATACTTTATTATCGGGCAAGTGTTTGAAAATCGACAACACCTGACGTTCAAGTTCATGGTCGTTGATCACAATTTTCATACGTTGCCCACCTAATACATAGGAAGGACGCACCAAAAGTGGAT
>JAGWYI010000060.1 GCA_018969455.1 Bacteroidota bacterium
GCCGCCCGATGCCTTCCGTAAAGCAGGAGCCCAGGAGCAGGATATTGTGGTTGGGGTTGATTGTAAAATGAGCCGGTTCGGCGTCAAATTCGGTTCGAAAGGTCATAGGAACGATATTATTATTTCCCTGCAAACTTCCTACATTTGGCGCTAATTCTGACTATGCGTTTAATAGAACGGTTATTTGGTATTGAATCGGCGAAACGATCTGCGCAACCCGATGTTGTATTTGGGAGGTATAGCGATGCCTACAAATCGGCCGACCAATTGGCTGCGTTTGATCGTTCCCTTGAAATTTTTGAAAACGGCGATTATCTGGAGGCTTACCGTACTTTTTTAAGCAGTATTCAAGACGAATCTACTGAAAATTTGGTGGTAGAAGAAAAAGAGGGCGTACTTCATTTTTCGTTTTGGCAAGGCTCACAACGGATCGTGGGTACCGCCGACACCGAGAAGGTACGTGTTGAAAGCAAGGTTGCAGTGGCCAAGGATTTGAATGTGGGTCTTTTACGGCGCCTGGTTACAGCCAATTTTTCCTTGAAATTTTGCCGATACGCCCTTGCTCCCGACAATTCTCTGTTGGTCAAATTTGATACCACCACAACGGATGGTTCACCGATGAAGTTGATGTATGCCTTCAAGGAGCTTGCCATTCATGCCGACAAGCAAGATGACCTTTTGCTGGATGAATTCGACAGTTTGGAACCGGCGCACGCACGCCTGTTGGGTGAAATTTCGGAGGCCGAAAAGGAAATCAAATACGCCTATACAAAGGCACAAATAGAGCAGGTTTTTGCAGAAATAGACAAAGGGCAGCCAGATCCCAATCAATACCCGGGCACCTATGCCTACTTGTTGTTGTCCCTTGCATTCAAGCTCGACTATCTTGTACGTCCTGAGGGATTTATGATGGATGTGCTGGAGAAAATACACGGCATATATTTTGCCAAAAACGAAAAGACGGCCCAGGTTAAGGTAGCCAATATGCGTAAATCCTACCAACAATTACTGGAACGCGAAAAAGCGGTTTTTTTCAAAGAAATGTATCGCACCAAAAGCACTTTTGGCGTTAATCCGGCTGTAAACCATGGCTCCATTGTGGCCTTAATTGAAGGAGAGCTCCCCAATATGGAATGGCCCTTACAGCAAAATTACCATGCCTTGGCTATGGCGGTTCCCCAGTATATTGCCGGATTTGCTTTGTTTCACTATGCTCCTCCCCCGCCCGACCGAGCGTTTTTTCATTTATTTTATCAAATAATTGAGGAGCCTTTTTTCAAGCATCTAGGTTTTCAGGAGCAGTATACCGATGGGCAGGGCCGATTGGATAAAAAGAACATTTTGCAGGGAATTCGGCAAATCCAGGAAGTGCACCGTTTGCAATATCCCTACTTGCGTCCCGATGTTCAGCGGCTCGACTTTGCTTCTCCCGTGCTGTTTTCGCGCTCGTATATGCTTATGATTAAAGATTTAAATCTGACCAAAGTTGAATGAACGATTTTGTTGAAATTTACCGCCAGGTGATTGTACAAATAGCGACACCATCCAGCACTGGAACCGGATTTTATTTGCGTCAACCCGGGCTGATCGTCACCAATCATCATGTGGTGGAGGGCAATCGAGCGGTTGTGGTAGAAGGCGCGGGCCTTTCAAAGCAGCTTGCCCGGGTTTGCTACATTGATCCGAAATACGATTTGGCATTTTTGGAAGGCCCGAAAACCGATGTGCAGTTACCCGATGTTGAGTTGGAATTACAAAATACCATTAAAGAAGGGGATCCGGTATTGGCTATTGGGCATCCATTTGGATTAAAATACTCGGTAAAAGGAGGCATTGTATCCAACACCCGGGAGGTATTGAACGGAATTCCGTATTTACACATCGATGTAGCGTTAAATCCGGGCAACAGTGGAGGTCCGCTGGTGAGTCAACTAGGCCGGGTTGTGGGGATAAATACTTTTGTAATCCAAAATGGCGACAACACAGGTTTTTCTTTGCCGGTAAAATTTTTGAAAGACGCCCTGGATGATTTTGGCAAAACAGAATCGGGAAACGCTGCACGCTGCTCAGCATGCCTAAACGTGGTGACTGAAAAAAATGTAGAACGGGAATTTTGTGCGCACTGTGGCAACAAAGTGGAATTGCCTCAAAGCGTAGAAGAGTTTGTGCCTTCCGGCGTACCCAAAACCATGGAGGCACTTATTGAAAAGATTGGCCACAATGTGGCATTGAGTCGTTGCGGCCCAAATGCCTGGGAAGTTCGCTCGGGCAGCGCCAAAATCATGATCACTTACCACGAAAAAACCGGTTTGATCTCGGCAGACGCTATATTGTGTGAATTACCCAAGGAAAACATCAAGCCCTTGTATGAATATTTGTTGCGGGAGAATTACAGCAACGAGGCACTTACCCTGAGTGTACATGAACAAGACGTTATCCTTTCTCTGTTGATATTTGATCGTTACCTCGATGAAAAAACCGGAATGGCCCAGCTAAGTCTTTTGCTCGATAAAGCCGATTATTATGACAATCTGTTGGTGGAACAATTTGGCGCCAACTGGAAGGTTGAGATTTGATTATGATTTACGGCCTTGTATCCTTCATGCCGCCAGGTTTAGCGCATTAGATCTTGATGAATCACGCACATGACCGAAATCAATCTTGATTTATCCACAAAATCCTGCGGATCCGGGCATAAATTAAAAGGCCCCCTGCGACGCAATGCAACGGCGGGGGGCCTTTTTGTTTTAAGAGCCTGTTAATTATTGCTGTATTGAATTTTGCGCAGCACGGTCTCTTTTCCGTATTGAATTTTCAACAAATACGTACCGGAATGTAGTTTTTGCGGCAGGTTCAATTTCCGGAGTTGCTCGCCAGCCGGAATTTCCCAGTCGCCCTCATTCAAAATCAGGGCCCCATCCATGCGAAAAACGGAAATATGGGCAAATGCAGCATGGGCAGTTGAAAACTTCAGGTTGATTTCACCAGAAGTCGGATTCGGGAAAATTTCGAGCTGGTCACCGTTGGTTCCAAGCGTTTGAGTGGCACTGATGTCTTTGAGCACCAATTGGGTTGCAAATTCGATGGCATCGGGCAGGTAGGCCGTACTTGAATCTGAAAAAGCATACGTTGTATTGTATTCTTTTTGTTCCAGCGATTTCCATACCTTCAATTTGTAGGATTCTCCCGTAGTCATGCCTTCAATTTGGGTACTTGTGGTTGGGTCATCGCCCCAGGCTGTTACGGCCAGGCTTCCGGCGCCATTGTAAATTGCGGCGCCGCACAAGGTATCTTTTTGGTTAAAAACACCAATTTCGTCGCCGTTTTGTATCAATCCGGACAATAGGGTATCGGGGAAAACAAGAATTGCGTTATTTCCGGTGTTCAAATTGCTATCCAGCACAAAATGCTTGAGGTTGTAAACTATTGCCGGCCTGAGTGCAACATCGGGAGCGGCAACATTGGCCTGATACACCAAGGTTGTAGCAGCGTTGGCCTTTACCCGGTATCCTTGGCCTGGAATAAGAGCGATGAGCGTGTTGATGTTCGACTGAGGTAAATAAACCTTTCCATCGTTGCTTTTAACGGCGTCAATTTTACTTTTGATGCTGTTAAAAATTGTTTCTACATTCATGGGCGAGGTTCGAAGATAGGAAATAAACTGCCAGCCCGGCACAATGGGCATGGGCGTATTTTCCGGTACAACTTTGGTTCCGAGGACCAACAGCGTGTCTTTTTGATTGGCTTTTACCTGATAAGCCTTCAAAACATTCCAGTTTCCGATGGTATTTACGGCATTTGCTGGCGGGTATGGAATGGCAACCTTTCCATTTTCGTCTTTTACAATGACAATGTTGGGTGCAATATCTTCAAACACATCCAGCATGTTGGGGAAATCGGGTGTTGTGTAACTGGAAATCAAATTCCAGCCTGCAGCAATTGGTACGGCATGTACATTACCGGCAGCCGCCTGGATGGCCGAAAGCATGCTGATGCCGTCTTTTGCATACGCATTGGTATGTGTTACAATGACAGGGTTTCCAACAGGAGCATATTGTACGGATGCATTATAAACCTGATTTACAGATTTTTTCCAGACTTTTACTTTAAAAATTTCTCCTGGATTGAAACCATTTTTGGTTGGTAGGCTGCCGTCATTGCCGAATGCAGCGATTGCAGTAGCGGAATCTATTTTCCATTCGGCATATCCGCCACACTTGCTCACCCCGGATGAATCGTAAAATACGCCAATCCAGTCACCTGTTTGCAAGGGGGTACCGGCAATATCAGATGGCATGTTTTTGGGCAAAATAATGGTGTGGTTTTCTCCGGTAGGAACCACCGTCCAGGGGCCGGTAATGGTCAGGAAGTTCTGGATAACGACGACCGTTTTTGTGTAGCCGCATCCGCTGACTTTTATGACATCCGATCGCAGGGCGCCGGAATTATTGGTATCATAATTCAGGGTAATTGTTCCATTGTTTGCTCCGCTTATCGGGTTAATCGAAAACCAGGATGCTGTTTCGGAGACGTTCCAAGCCGCACAATTGCTGGAAATGGAAATGCCGGAACTGCCTGCAAGGGCGCCCACTTTCAAGGTATCGGGCGAAACATTCAGGAATTTGGACGATTCTTGGGTAAGGACAAACGAAGTGTCTTTGCCACAACCTGCAATTTTAAGGGTTGCAGTTCGAATGTTTCCGGTATTATTTTCCTGGTAGTTTAAGGTAAAATAGGTGTTTCCGCTGCCGCTTGTGGGCGTAACGGTGAGCCAGGCAGGCAGGCCGCTGATGGTCCAGGAGGAGCAGTTGCTTGTAAGTTTAACAGACGAAGTTCCGCTAGTGTAGCCTACAGTTAGGTTGGATGGGGTGAAACTGAAAATTACCGGGTCTTGAGTCAGGCTAATCGTTTGTGTGATTCCGCAACCACTCAGTTGTAAAGTAGCCGTTCGAGGATTTCCTGTATTATTTTCCGAATAAAACAGTCCGACAGTGGCATTTCCATTTCCACTGGAAGGAACGGCAAGGAGCCAAGCCGGTGCGCCGGTAATGGTCCAGGCTGGGCAGTTTGAGGCGATGGTCACATTGGAACTGCCGCTTTGATAGCCAACACTTAAAGTTGCAGGGGTAGCGGCAAGTGCCACATATGCCTGGTTGACGGTAATGGTTTTTGAGATTCCGCAACCGGCAATGGTTACAATGGCTGTGCGTGCGCTGCCGGAGGTGTTTGCGGTATAATTAAAGGTAATATTGGCATTGCCGTTGCCACCGATTGGTGTTGCCGTAAGCCAGGCAGGCAGGCCCGTTACCGTCCAGGCAGTGCAATTGCTGGAAACTGCCACATTTGCGCTGCCACTGGTGTATCCGAGATCGAGGTTTTGCGGGGTAACTGTTATAGAAGCCGCAAATTGAGTAAGTGTAACGGATTTAACAACACCGCAGCTGGAAACATTCAAGGTTGCGACCCGCTGGTTACCGGTATTGTTGGCACTGTAGAAAAGGCCGACGTTGGTATTTCCAGCCGAACCGCTGGGTGGATTTACGGTAATCCAGGAAGGGGCGCCTGTAATACTCCAGGCATTGCAATTCGTAGAAACGCTGATAGAAGAATTTCCACTTGGATAGGCAACCGAGATACTTGCGGGGTTTACAGTAAAATTCAGTCCTTGCTGCGTTAATGTTACCGTTTTGGTGATTCCGCAACCTGCAACGGTTAGGGTAGCGGCGCGGTCGCTACCGGTATTGGTGGTGTAGGATAGGGTAAGGTTGGCATTTCCGCTGCCAGAAAGCGGGCTAACGGTCAACCAAACTGGGGCGCCTGTAACCGTCCAGTTGTTGCAATCACTGGAAAGTGCCACATTTACCGAGCCACTGTTGGGCGCAACTGTGAAGGAAGTTGGCGTAACATTCAGACTATGGGCCTGTTGCGTTAAAGTAACGGTTTTTGTGATGTTGCATCCGCTCACCGTCAGGGTCGCCATGCGCGCAAAACCGGTGTTATTTTCGGTATAAATTAAATTAACGGTGCTGTTGTTGCTTCCAATTAGCGTACTCACACTCAACCAGGCTGGCGCCCCTGTGATCGTCCAGCTGGGGCAATTGCTCGACACCACGAATAGTGTAGTGCCACTATTGGCATCTACATTAATGGTGTTTGGCGCAACGTTGAGGTAAGGCGGATCTACGATATTAATTGAATAATCTTCCACATCCCGGTAATCTTCAATATCGCAGGGGCCTTGAATTTGAGCAACGGCCATTTCCACGCGCATGCGGGTAGTGGCAGTAACAGCATTTGCAGGAACTGTAATAACACCGGAAAGCGGTGTTTCATCATTTCCGGTGGCTGCTATTACCATTTCATTGGGGTCATTAAAATCGTTATCGTGGTTGAAATCGACCCAAACCAAAAAGTTAGCCGCCTGCACATTGTTTACGTTTTTGGGCGTAATGGTAATGGATTGGGACTGACCTTTTACAATGGTGGTAGATAGATTGGTAAAATTCTGGTAGCCGTTGTTGTTTCCTGAATTGTTGCTGATGGCGCCAAACTGCACGTTTTGAATCCATTCATTGGATGAACTACCGTAAGAATAACAATATGGATCGTTGCAGCCGGTTGTGGTCAGCATGATGCTGGAGGACCATGGGCTCTGGTTCACGCCACAATCAGACCGCACCTGGCACTCGTAGGCAGTGCAGGGTACGGCATTTTCCCAAATAACACTCAGATCTGGCCCCCAGACGCCCTCTTCCCAGCTTCCATTAGCGGGACGAATACGGGTTTGATAACTTCCTGCGCCGGAAACACTGTTGAATGCCAAGACAAAAGAAGAATAGGAAATATTGGATGCCATGAGGCCGCTGGGAGCATTGCAAGGCGGGGTATACTGAAAAACAATGTCATCGGTATCAATGCTCGAAACACCACTGGGATATCCATCTCCTGTGCTGTTCAATGTGACTGTCATGGGGCCGGCAAAATTAGCAGGAACAATGGCTGTCACCTTAAAAACCATGCTTACATTGTTGTAAACGCCGCACTGTGTTGGGATAAATGCCCCATTACAAGGGATGTTGGCGCCCGTTCTCCAGCTGATAACGGGCGAACAAATGGTTTGAACGCCGTTGTTGGTTCCGCAACTACCGCCGCCAGTAGCGGGGATACCCGATAAAATGGTGATGCCAGCCGGGAAAACAAACTGGAACCGATCCACGTATTCAGCATTGCTAACCGTCAGGTTGACGTTAAACGTGAAGGTATTGGTTTGGCCCGAAATATAATTGGGATTCGGACTTGTTACCGATACATCAATGTTGGCATAGGTGGCTGATAAGCCATTCAAAATAAAAAGAGCCAACATAGCCCCCTTTCCTAAAGCCCGAAAACACGTAAATCCGGGGCTAAAATTCAAAGAAGCCATCATTTTTAAACTTTTCACCATGATTAAATGATTTTATGCGTTTTAATTTTATGGTTCGAAGAAAATTTCTTCAAATGGTTGCCAGACTGATTTGAACAACAACAGATATGCTCCTTACGGTCGCAAGACGTTATCCCGTAAAGCAGTTTCAGCATAAACATATCATGCTGCTAAAACAAAATGACGATGGAATAAAATTGAGCGTGATTGAGGGCGGTTTTGCGGAACACAGAATTTTGCCTTAGCGGCAGAATGCAAAACAACGTATGCAAAGGTACTATTAAAATGGTACCACAATACAATAATTCTGGAAACGGCTAATTGCAGACGTAAAGTAATGCTTTTATGGTTTTTATGCCAAAGAACAAAGATATTTCCGTGGTAAGCTCGTACCAGAAAGCGCTCCGCATTTGCCATGCAAACCCGTAATTATACACATAGTTTTCAAGCATTTTTCCGGAAGATCGTAAAAACAGCCGCCTATATATATATCTGTCACGCCACCAGGCTTTGGGCCCATTTTTCTATTTAAATCATTATAAATCAGTGAATTATATCCTGATTTATCCACAAAACCCTGCGAATCATGGTATAAAAAAGGTACAAACTATCCTTCCATATACCGCGAGATGGAGCAATTGCTTATTTTTTACCCTCCTGCCACAAGTATATCCAGGCAAACACATTCATCAAGGCTACGGTATAAAAAATGGCCGGCATATGGCCCAATTGATCGGCAAAATACCAGCCCGCAAGGGCAGCGCCGCCGCCAATAGCCAGTTCGAGTGCCATAAACATCGTTGCCAGCGCCCTACCCTTCTTCTCCGGATCGCCCAAATCGATGGTCCAGGCGTTGATGGCGGGTGAAAAAATGCCGTTCCCCAATCCGAATACCACCGAAGCCAGGTAAAAAACCCATTTTTCCTGTACACCGGCAAACAACAGCATGGCGCCGGCAATTACCAGCACGGAGGTTTTTAAAACGGGTATTCGCCCCAATTGATCGGATATTCTACCGGCAAAAAAGCGGGTACTGATGCTCGACAAGGTAAAAATGGCAAAAAAAGTACCCCGGTTGGAAATCCCCAAATGATCGCTCAGGTCGGGCGCCAGCGTAAGTATCACACCGTAACTGCAGTAACACAACACCATCACAATGCCGGCCGGAATGGCCTGCGGATCAAAAATATCGTCGCGGTGTATGCGCAACAGGGACCACTGAAATTTTTGAGCTCTCTGAAGCGTCTCTTTTAAGCGCATCAAAATCAGCATCGACAACAATGCCAGGATGGCAGAGGCATAAAATAAATATTGCATGCTGTGAAAGGCCTTCACCAACCAGGATCCCAAAACCGGCGCACCAGAGGCGCCTACACTCATACAAATGCCCAAAATACCCATGGCCTCCCCACGCCGCTCGGCCGAAACGATGTCGGCCACATAAGCGGTGGTTCCCGTTGGCTTAAACCCGGTTGAGAACCCGTGAAAAAAGCGCAAAAGCAAAAAGCCGCTCACAAACGGCAATAAAGGATACAGTAAACTGCACACGATGCAAGCGCCTACCCCGATGTACATCACCGGGATGCGGCCTATGGTATCACTCAAACGGCCCGAAAACGGCCGCGATATGCCCGCTGTCAGGGTAAACAGGGCCAATATCCAGCCTTTGTAGGCCGCGCCGCCCAGGGAAGACAGGTAAGCCGGCAACTCGGGCAGCATCATGTTGAAACTGGAAGCAAACAAAGCATGCGACAAACAGAGCAACAAAAACGGCCGGGTGTACAAGAGGCCCGTACCGGCTTCCACTTCTTTTGAGTTCATTTTTTCAGGGTTCTAAACGGCCGCTGCGGGCGGCAATTTGCTTTGAATAAATGCCGCCATCACCTCTACCCCGGCATCAAAGGCGGCATTGTTGTTGATCACCAGATCGGCAGTTTCCTTGTACGGTAAAATGTAACGTTCGTAGGAAGGCAACACATGGTGCTGATATTTGTACAACACATCGTCTATCGGATAACCGCGCTCCACCTGGTCGCGGTAAATGCGGCGGATGACCTTGAGGTTTTCTTTGGCGTAAATAAAAACCTTGAGCTGGAACAGCGGCGCAATTTTTTTGTAATGGAAGATAAACAGCCCCTCCACCAAAATGACGGGCGCCGGACGAAACACCAGCATTTTGGGTTTGGCATCGGGATTGTTGAAGGTGTACTCCTCTTTTTCAACCGTTTCACCTGCCATTAAGCGCAAAACATCTTCCCGAAACCGTTTTTTGTCAAAACTTTTGGGCAAATCGAAGTTTTTTTCCCCTTTTTCGTCCTCTTTCTGCTGCTCTCGCGGCAAATAATACTCATCCATGGAGATGATACAGAGTTCCTGCTCGGAAAATCGGGAACGCAAAGCTTTAATAAACGACGATTTTCCGCTGCCGGAACCGCCGGTTACACCGATCAAATAGGGAGTTTGCATGCTTGAATGGGTTGAACGCCACAAAAGTAGGCTTTCCTTTAAAAATTTTATTAAACCGGCTTGTCGACGTACTTTTAGCCGATTTTTGAAAGCGCGTCCCATTTTTGGGGTTTCAGACCAATTATAGAACAAAACGGCATACGTATGGAACGGTTTACCGGGCTCCTGGGCATCGCCCTTATACTGGGTATTTCATTTTTATTATCCAACAACCGCAAGGCCATCAATTACCGCGTGGTGGGCATGGGATTGTTGCTGCAAACCTTGCTGGCAATTTTTATTTTGAAAGTACCCATTGGTAAAACCATATTCGGATACATCGGCAAAGGCGTTACCAAGGTTTTGAGTTTTTCAGACGAAGGCGCCCGCTTTATTTTCGGGGTGTTGGGCGACGACGCCAAACTGGCGCCGCTTTTTGGCGATCAAACGTTTATCTTTTTTGTGCGCATTATCCCCACCATCATTTTTGTAGCTTGTTTGGTGAATATTTTTTACCACATCGGTTTGATGCAATGGATTGTGGAAAAACTCGCGGTCGGACTGAATTATTTCATGCGCGTGAGCGGCGCCGAGGCACTGAGCAACATTTCCAGCGCCTTTGTAGGACAGGTAGAAGCACAAATCATGATCAAGCCCTACCTCAAAGGCATGACCAAATCGGAACTCATGGCCTCCATGACGGGCAGTTTTGCCTGTATTGCAGGCGGGGTGATGGCGACCTACATCAAATTTGGTGTGCCTGCCGAATATTTGATCGCTGCAAGCATCATGGCCGCGCCGGGGGCATTGGCAATTTCAAAAATCATGTTCCCCGAAACGGAAGAATCCGAAACCGTGGGCGCCGTTAAATTGAAGGTGGGAAAACAACATTCCAACATCGTGGATGCCATCAGCGCAGGTTGCTCCGATGGTTTGAAAGTTGGACTCAATGTCGTGGCTATGTTGATTGGCTTTTTGGCCCTGATTGCATTGATTAACTATATTTTAGGTAGCGTTGGAGCGCTGTTTGGTTTTCCGGCCCTCAGTTTGAACACCATTTTAGGCGCCTTGTTTTCCATTTTTGCCTGGACCATGGGTGTACCCGGTAAAGATGTGTTTACAGCGGGCGCCTTGATGGGAACCAAACTGGTAGCCAACGAATTTGTGGCATACCTGCAATTGAAAGACCTCCTGACAAGCATCGACCCTCGCACACTTGTTATTGTCAGCTTTGCCTTGTGCGGCTTTGCCAATTTCGGCTCTGTCGGCATCCAAATCGGTGGCATTTCAGCCCTGGAACCAGGTCGCCGCGCTGATTTGGCCCAATTGGGCTTCCGCGCACTCATCGCAGGCACCCTGGCCTCCTATATGTCGGCCACCCTGGCCGGAATCCTCAGCTAATCCTTTGTACAACCATGAACAAAAACCAATCGCCCTTTTTCTTTGGCATCCTGCTCCTGGCGGCATGTACATTGCTGTCGGGCAATCGGTTTAAGCCTGCGGCATCAAAAGTCCAGACTGCGGAGGAGGACCAGTCGACCCGCGATTCTTTGATCTTTTTAGAAAAATATCAAATTTCAGCCGAGGAAAATGCCATGCGCGACAAAACGCTGGCCATTGCACGTTCTTTTTTAAGCACGCCCTACGTTTCTGGCACGCTCGATATTTATCCCGATGAACGCCTGGTAATCAACCTGCGGCAACTGGATTGCTGGACCATGGTGGAAAATTGCCTGGCCATTTCCCTGACCCAGCGCGGGGGTGGAAATTTTCAGAATTACAAACAGTACGTACAACAACTCCGATATTGGGGCGGCGTCATTCAGGGTTATGGCTCACGCATCCATTATTTTACCGGCTGGGTGATTCAGGCACTGCAACTCGGTTATCTGCGCGATTTGACGCAATCCTTTGGAGGTGAACCTTTTGAAAAGGAAATCAATTATTTGAGCCTGCATGCCGATAAATACCCGAAAATCAGGCAGCAAAACGCGCAGAAGTCGATCCATATGGCAGAAAAACGCATTTCTGCCCATCACTGGTTTTTTGTGCCAAAGTCGAAGATCCGCACCATGGAGTATTTGATCCAGGAAGGAGATCTGGTTTTGCTGACCTCCACCAAACGCGGGTTAGACATTGCGCATGAAGGCTTTGCCGTGCGCATCAACAACCGCATTCACCTGCTGCATGCCTCCTCCCTACACAAACGAGTCATCATTTCCAGCTTGCCCCTTGCCGAATACATGAAAGACCAAAAAGGGCAATCAGGCATCATCATTTTACGATTAAACGACTGATATGCAACGCATTATAATATTTTTTTGCCTGCTTTTTTCGCTGGGATATACCCGGGCAGTAGCGCAAACCACTTACCTGTACTGTGGCCGAGTCCTCGACATGCAGCCTGGCGCAGCGCCCATCCTGAACGCAACCATTGTGGTGCAGGGCAATGCCATCGAGCGGATCGCAAACGCTTACCTCAAGG
>JAGWYI010000720.1 GCA_018969455.1 Bacteroidota bacterium
TCCTGCTTGATTTCGAATTGTACCAAATCTGAATTTTCACATGTTGTTGAAAAATATACCACTTGTTGCCCTTTTTCTTCTCGTAAGTATGCAATCTGCCCTCACCCAGGGTTATCCTGAAAAATGGTGCGGAACCACCGAAAAATCGGCCTGGCTCGACTGGTATTTTGAAAACCGAAATGCCCTGCATGCCCAACGCGGCGCTGATACAAGCTGGCTCTATGTGCCCATGACCATTCATTTTGTAGGCAATGACGCCGGAACCGGTTACTTCCCAACCGATCAGGCCATGCGCGCCGTATGCGAAATGAATGAAAAATACGCCCCCGCTCACATTCGATATTACCTTTTCCCCGGCGAACCATTTGCCTACCACAACAAAACCAGCTGGTATGACCACGACTGGAACGGCGGCTCTGAAATGATCAATGCCAATCGTCTGCCCGATCGCATCAATAATTTTGTCGTCGGAAATCCCGCCGGAAATTGCGGGTACTCCTGGCAAGATGCCGTAGTTATGGGACGCGGATGCTCCGGAGCGGGCAATTCTACCTGGTCGCACGAGTTTGGACATCACCTCTCTTTGCCTCACCCATTCTTCGGATGGGAAGATTTTACCTGGGATTACAGCAAACCCGCACCCGAAAAAGTAAATGGTCGCCTCGTGGAAAAAATGGACGGATCCAATTGCCACAATGCCGGTGACCGATTCTGCGATACCCGCCCCGATTACCTCAACTACCGTTGGACATGCAACAGCAACTTCGAAAGCACTTTGTTGCTGCACGACCCCAACGACAGTACCTTCCGCTCAGACGCCACCCTGTTTATGGGCTATTCCCTGGATGAATGCGCATCCCGCTTTTCTGATGAACAAATAGATGCCATGCGCACCAATTTGTACACCGAACACAGCAATTACCTCCAGATTACCGATCCCCTCGATGGATTGTCAAATGCTCAATCCCTCCAACTGCTTTCACCCATTGATACCCAGGTGGTGCAATACAACAACATCAATATGGTGTTCAATGCACCCGGAAACGGCTCAATTTATGTGTTGGAAATTGGCTTGCTCGAGTCTTTTGTCCCAACCATCTACACCCAAACGGTGTATGCGCCAGATCAGGCACAAATCAGCATACATGTTGATAAAAATATGCCCAATAACCGCCGCCTGTACTGGCGTATCAAGGCCTACAATGAATGGGATGTGTGCCTCGCAAGTCCGCTCGCTGTTGGGGTTTTCAAAACCCAAAACCTGTCGGGTACCAGCTGGCTGGATCGAAACCTCCAATTCGAATTGATGCCCAACCCGGTTGCTGAAGGTACCAACGCCCAACTGCTCGTGAGCGCCGCCAATAAACTCGATGGCAAAATTTTGGTTATAGACCTCGCCGGAAAAATTTGTATGCAGATGAATGTGGATATTTCCGCAAGCGAACAAACCATTGATATCCCAACGGCCCAACTCAGCCCAGGCGCTTACATCCTCCAACTGCAAAGCGATAAAGGCATTTTGACCAAACGCTTGGTGGTAACACAATAATGGGGGTTGTTCGAAGGCAAAGCATCAAACATGCCACGGTCAATCTGATCGGATTGGCTATTGGAGGCTTGAGTGTTATTTTTCTATATCCCTTCGTTCGGGCCGAATACGGCCTCATGCAAGTGCTGATGCAAGTGGGTATGATTGGGCTGCCTTTGTTCTCATTGGGCGCCAACACCATCGTTTTTCGCTTTTTTCACCGTTTTAAAGATGAAAAAACGGGACATCATGGCTTTCTTCCCCTCCTGCTATGCATGCTCGCACTGGGTTTTACCCTGAGCTGGACCTTCATACTCCTTTTTTGGCGCCAACTTGCACCCTGGCTCAAACTCAATACCCCGCAACTCAATGATTATTTGTGGTTGTCGGCCCCTTTGTCGTTTTTTTATGTG
>JAGWYI010000721.1 GCA_018969455.1 Bacteroidota bacterium
CTCCAAATTAATTTTTCAAAACAGCAGAAATTTAACCTGTAATCAAAATAAAATTTTTCAACCCGGCTAAAATTATGCGGATACATCTGATTGCGATTGGTGGTGCTGCCATGCACAACATTGCGCTTGCTTTGCAACAAAACGGACATGTTGTAAGTGGCTCCGACGATGAAATATATGATCCGGCACGTACACGACTTGCACGCGCGGGGTTATTGCCCTCCCAAATGGGCTGGTTTCCCGAAAATCTAGACGCACAATTGGACCTTGTCATCCTGGGCATGCATGCGCGCAAAGACAATCCCGAACTTTTGCGTGCCCAGGCATTGGGCTTGCCTATTTATTCTTATCCGGCTTTTATCCAACAGCAAGCAACCCAGAAAACACGGGTGGTAGTGGCAGGTAGCCATGGCAAAACGACCACAACAGCCATGATCCTGCATGTACTTAAAAAGGCTGGAATGGCATTTGACTATCTGGTTGGCGCGCAATTGGAGGGGTTTGACACCATGGTTCAATTGAGTGATGCGCCTATTATGGTGGTAGAGGGCGATGAATATTATGCCTCAGCGCTGGAACCTGTTTCTAAAATGGTGCAATACAAGCCCCATATAGCCGTAATTACAGGAATTGCCTGGGATCACATCAATGTCTTCCCAACTTTTGAAATCTACCTTGATCAATTTAGGATGTTTCTTGACCAAATGGAAGCAGGCGGGCGGGTAGTGTGGTATGCCAAAGATCAACACCTCCAAAAATTGATGGAGAAAACCCGTAATAACTTGATAAGCATGCCTTACGAGCAATTTGAATGGAGTGTCAAACAAGGAATAAGTTACCTGGAGCACCCGATAACCGGGCCCTTGCGTTTGTCTTTCTTTGGCGCACACAACCTTCAAAATGCGCGGGCGGCCTGCCTGGTTTGTTCGGCGCTCGGCGTATCAGAACCAGATTTTGTGCGATACATTGCTGATTTCAAGGGCGCATCCAAGCGCTTACAAAACCTGCGGACACTCAACAACCACATTGCCTGGATTGATTTTGCCCATGCTCCATCCAAAGTACGCGCTACGGTTTCTGCCAGTAAAGTTTCGTATCCGGAGCGCGGTCTCACGGCGGTATTGGAATTGCATACTTACAGCAGCCTCAATCAGGATTTTTTACCGGAATATGCCAATTCCCTCCAGCTTGCCGATGAAGCCGTGGTGTATTACAGTCTGCACACGCTGGAAATGAAAGGTTTGCCCACCTTTACGCCCGAGCAGGTCAGTCTGGCATTTAAGCATCCCAATTTGCAGGTTTTTACCCAAAAACAAGATTTAATGCAATTTATTCAAGCGCACAATTGGGCTGGGCGGAACTTGTTGCTCATGAGTTCCGGCACATTTGATGGAATTGATTTAAACCAGATTTTGCCAAATGAGCCGGATGAAACACCATTTGGAGTTTGAAACCCAGCAAAACGTTACATCCGTTCAAAAATCAGGCATTCTTCGGGTTGCAGCACCCGGGTGCTGGGCTGGCTGGCAGACCATAAAGGGGGGTGTTGAATAGTTTCATGCAGGGAAGAAAAAATACATTTCCAGTCGCCAGCAAGATTCCAGTTATTCAGGAGGGCATTTGGATTTTGAGGGTCGAAATTGACACAGAAAATATATAAAGGATTTTCAGTTTGCGTCCATGCAATGGTTTTCCGGTTGCCTGTTGGATCGGGAGGCAATAGCCAGTGCGATTTGGCGTCAAAAATGGCACTGCCAATTTGATCGGAAATGTGTTTTTGGCGGGCAAGGTTTTGGTATAATTTTTCGTTTTTGCCCCAGCAATACGGTTTTTTTGTTCCCTTGGGGCCTTCTTTCATTTGAAAGACATACAATTTGGTATAGTGTTCGTTTGGCGCAGGCATAAAATGCGTATCTCTGCACTCAAATCCCAGTCCCATG
>JAGWYI010000061.1 GCA_018969455.1 Bacteroidota bacterium
TCATCAACTACGACCGTACCGAGGAAGACCAACTGGTTTCGTTTGAAGATGCCCGGAAATTGTATAAATTGACCAAATTTATGCGCACCAACCAGGGCACCTGCATCAACCTGAAACCCATTGTACGCCGCGGACAACGCGTGGAAGAAGGCGATATCCTGTGCGAAGGTTATGCAACCGAAAATGGCGAACTGGCTCTGGGGCAAAACCTGAAGGTGGCTTTCATGCCCTGGAAAGGGTATAACTTCGAGGATGCGATTGTATTGTCGGAACGGGTGGTGCAGGAAGACGTATTTACTTCCATCCACATCGAACACTTCGAACTGGACGTGCGCGACACCAAATTGGGTGAAGAAGAACTTACCGCTGATATTCCAAACGTGAGTGAGGAAGCCACCAAAGACCTCGACGAAAACGGCATCATCCGAATCGGCGCATGGGCGAAGGAAGGCGATATTTTGATCGGTAAAATCACGCCCAAAGGAGAAACCGACCCAACGCCGGAGGAAAAACTCCTGCGCGCGATCTTCGGCGACAAAGCCGGCGACGTGAAGGATGCCTCCCTGAAGGTGCCGCCAAGCATCAACGGCGTGGTGATCGACAAACAATTGTTTGCACGCGCCAAAAAAGACAAAGTACAAAAAGAGTCTGAAAAGGCTTTGTTGGATAAACTCGACGACGAACACGTAATTGCACTTAACAAGTTGAAGACGATTCTGATCGATAAACTTCAATTGTTGGTAAAAGATAAGGTGACCAATGGCATTCGTTCTATCTACAACGATGAGATGGTGCCCAAAGGCTCTAAACTTAGTGTGCAAATTCTGCGTGATCAAATTGATTACAGCCAGGTGGATTACACCAACTGGACCAGCGACAAGCACACCAACCACCTGATTGCCCGTTTGCTGCACAACTACAGCATTAAGGTAAATGAGGAGGTAGGTCGCTACAAACGCGAGAAGTTTAACATCAGCATCGGGGACGAATTGCCTGCCGGCGTATTGAAACTGGCTAAAGTATATATTGCGAAAAAGCGCAAACTGAAGGTTGGCGACAAATTGGCGGGCCGTCACGGAAACAAGGGTATTGTGAGCCGGATAGTACGGATGGAAGACATGCCATTCCTGGCAGACGGCACTCCGGTTGACGTGGTTTTGAACCCACTGGGCGTACCTTCCCGTATGAATCTGGGGCAGATCTTCGAAACGGTTTTGGGCTGGTCGGGCGAACGGCTCGGCTTGAAATTTGCCACACCAATTTTCGATGGTGCAAAATCGGACGAAGTTGCCGAATGGATCGAAAAAGCAGGCTTGCCAGAATTGGGTCAAACTTACCTTTCAGACGGCGAAACGGGCGACCGATTCCACCAGAAAGCCACAGTGGGCGTGATTTACATGCTGAAACTGAGTCATATGGTGGATGACAAGATGCACGCACGTTCGATTGGACCATACTCGCTCATCACGCAGCAGCCATTGGGTGGTAAAGCCCAATTCGGTGGTCAGCGTTTTGGTGAGATGGAGGTTTGGGCGCTCGAAGCATACGGCGCATCCAACATTCTGCAGGAATTGTTGACTGTGAAGTCGGACGATATTCAAGGTCGTGCCAAAGCATACGAAGCCATTGTAAAGGGCGACAACCTGCCGGAACCAAACATTCCGGAGTCGTTCAACGTATTGGTGCACGAATTGCGCGGTTTGGCGTTGGATGTGAAGTTTGATTAATATAGAACTTGTTGAATAACAGGCCGGGTTTTAGTTGAGGTTCAATTCAAACCCGGCCAGATTTTGTACGCAATGGATTTTATCTGCACCTGGATTTATTTGGATAGCCCAGACGAATCGTCGGAGTATCCACAGGCTGGTAAGCAATCGCACTTGGCTGATTTTCACCATATTTATTGGAAATGTGTCGCCACTTTTTTTGCTTGCAGTACCCGCCAAAATCCGAATTGCCGGCATGTTTTGTTCTCAAATAAAACCTGGGATGAGATACCGGTGGTAGAAGGTAAAGATGTTCGATTGTTGCTGGAAAATTTCAAGGTTGAGTTGATTACGCTGCCCCTTCGCTGGCAAACTCCGGCGGGGTATTATGGAAAATGGCGGAATCAGTTCTATATTTTTGACATTTTGACCTATGTGGGCGCTCATTTTGAAGAAAATGATCGATTGCTGGTGCTGGATTCGGATTGTTTGATTAATCGGCCCCTGACAAAATTGTTTGAAACCTTGGGTAGTGCAGGATTGATGGTATTGCCGATGGATTATCCCGATCAGAAGGAAATTAACGGCATTACCCGGGCAGACATGCGGAAGATTTATACCGCGCTGGATGGATTTGACCCCGGTTTTAATCCGGTGTATTATGGCGGAGAGGTTTTCGCTGCTACAGGGGCTCTGATAAAGCGAATAAATTTGATGGCGCCGGACATTTGGTCTGAAATGCAGGAACGATTTGCCGAAGGCGCTCTAAAGTTTAATGAAGAGGCTCATTTTCTGAGTTATATATACTACAAAATCGGGCAATTCGAGTTGCTTGACAGGTATATTAAACGGATTTGGACTTCTCCAAAATTCAATAATGTGGCAGACGCCGATGTATTGCTCCCGATTTGGCATTTGCCATCGGAAAAAAAGGGAGGGCTCGCGTTGTTGTTCAGACAGTTGGGGAAATCGAACTGGCCGGATTTGGAACCGAAAGACCTGGGAACTTATGTTGGCATTCCCAATCGAAGGCACTGGCTCAATTGGAAGCACTATTTAAAGTACACGTTCATCTACAAATGGCTTACAAACTTTTTGGGAGCCTGATCTGCAGGAAAGTATGCACAATTTTGACAACAACGACTTATCGTATTTGAAAGGGGAGCAGTTTTCCAGCATCTACCTTTTCAAATTGAAAGGCCATTCGCAGCCGGTTAATCGCATGACCTGGTTGAAGCATACACTTGCGGGCAAAAAGGTGATCCATTTTGGATGTGTCGATCATTTGCCTCTGATTGAAGAACGGCGGAAAGCACATGCGTGGCTGCACGAAGAAATTACCAAAGTTTGTACGCGTGTGGTTGGGGTTGATATTGTGCAGGATGGCATAGATTACATGAATGCGCACGGTTTTGAGGCCTATAATGCGAATGTGGTAACCCAGGAGGTGCCCGATGCCATTAAGGCAGAAAAATGGGATTATTTGGTGGCCGGGGAGGTTTTGGAACACATTGGCGATCCGGTTCAATTTTTAAAGGCCATTCAGGCGAAATACGGACCGTATACGGAGAACATTATTATAACCGTTCCCAATGCGTTCAGTTATACCAATTTCCGCCGGGCGCTTAAAAATACAGAAATGATCAATTCGGATCACCGCTTTTGGTTTACGGGATTTACCCTGGCTAAAGTGGCGGCCGATGCAGGCATAAAAATTGAAGGCGTTGATTTCTGTGTGGACAGTTTGCCGTCGGTTTTTTCGATAAAATACCATGTGATTAAAAACCGGCCAAATTTTTGGGATCGGGTGTTGTTGGTGGGCAAGTTTATGGTGTCCTGAACCTCTTAACCAGAAGTGCATGTACAAGTTTGTCGTTTGCGCATTTTTAAGTATTTCATCTCAAGTGGTTTTTGCACAAAATGCAGATTCCTCCTTGGTGGTGTATTATAAATTTGACGGCAACGCCTTGGACGCTGGCGTATACCACAACGATGGAATTGAGAATGGCGGTGTGCAGTATACGCCAGGCCTTAAAGGATTGGCACTCTATTGCGATGGTTACGATGACTTTATTACGACATACGGGAACGAATACCTGAATTCAATACAGAAGGAATATACCATCGCGCTTTGGCTCAAGCCCTTTGGCGTTCCAAGTTTTTACCTGCCGGTATTAACCAAAGGGAACGATTACGGCATGAATACACCATTGGCAGTCATATACAGAAGTCCTGAAACGACGCCTTATGTTCGGATTGTAGGCGAGGGGCAACCAACTTTTGAAGCCATTAATTTTGAACAAGTGACGAATTCAACCCCTTTTAATGAATGGACATTTATTACCTGGTCATTCAAAAACGGGGTTTTGGATGTATATAAAAATGGAATGTTGATGTTATCGCATCAATTCGGTTTTGAAAAACTGGCAACCAATAATTTGCCGATGGACCTGGGCCGGGACGTTCCTGGTTTTAGTACGGAGTTTTATTTTGGCTTGATGGATGAAGTATCCATATATAACAAGTCCATGAATCGGTCGCAGGTAGATTCACTTTACAACAGTTATTTTGTGACATCCACCAACCATGAAGGGCTTTTGGAGGGTACTAAATTTATTTCCATAACGCCCAACCCGAGCAATTCCTGGTTTAATCTTCAATATGGTTTTACAAATGCCGGTCCAACAGCGGTGTATTTGTACAACATCGAAGGCCAAATGGTGAAACATGTGGCTTCGGTCAACCAGGAATTGAAATCCAATACGCTTAAAGTAGAAACTTCCGATTTACCATCGGGGTTTTACCATATTCTTGTCACCAGAAATGGGGAGTCTTTGAATTCCCGGCTGGTGGTAAGTCGTTGATTTTTTCAGCAACTTTTTTCGATCGTCGAATATGCCATTTAAAAAGAAAAGCAACAAAACAGATCAGGGTTTCGACAACATTACCATCGCCCTTGCCAGTCCGGATGAAATTCTGGAACGGAGTTACGGCGAGGTACTCAAACCGGAAACCATCAACTATCGCTCTTACAAACCTGAACGCGACGGCTTGTTTTGCGAGCGGATTTTCGGTCCTGTTAAGGATTATGAGTGTTATTGTGGCAAGTACAAGCGTATTCGCTACAAGGGCATCGTGTGTGACCGTTGCGGGGTAGAGGTGACCGAGAAAAAGGTGCGCCGCGAACGCATGGGCCACATCCGCCTGGTTGTTCCGGTGGTGCACATCTGGTTTTTCAAAAGTTTGCCGAATAAAATTGGCTACTTGTTGGGCACCTCTTCCAAAAAACTGGAGGCGATTGTGTATTATGAACGCTATGTGGTGATTCAACCTGGTATCAAGGGGGATGAAGGCATTTCCAAAATGGATTTGTTGACGGAGGAGGAATATTTGGAGATTCTGGATACCCTGCCGAAGGAAAACCAGATGCTGGATGACAGCCATCCCGACAAGTTTGTTGCAAAAATGGGCGCTGAAGCGGTTCATGCCTTGTTGAGTACGCTCAATCTGGATGACCTTTCTGCGCAATTGCGCCATGAAGCCCATAATGAAACCAGCCAGGCGAAAAAGACCGAGGCCAACAAGCGCTTGCGCGTGGTGGAAGCCTTCCGCGAAGGCTTGGAAGATGCGGGCCAACGCCCGGAATGGACCGTAATTCAGTACCTGCCTGTGGTTCCACCGGAACTGCGCCCTTTGGTGCCTTTGGATGGCGGTCGTTTTGCTTCTTCCGATCTGAACGACCTGTACCGCCGGGTAATTATCCGCAACAACCGCTTGAAGCGTCTGCTCGAAATCAAGGCGCCGGAGGTAATTCTGCGGAATGAAAAGCGGATGCTGCAGGAAGCGGTAGACTCCCTGTTCGACAACTCCCGGAAATCCAACGCGGTGAAAGCCGAAGGCGGCCGCGCCCTGAAATCTTTGTCTGACATCCTGAAAGGTAAACAAGGCCGTTTCCGCCAAAACCTGTTGGGTAAACGTGTAGACTATTCCGGTCGTTCGGTAATTGTAGTGGGGCCAACCATGAAATTGCACGAATGCGGTATTCCTAAAGCGATGGCGGCAGAATTGTTCAAGCCGTTTATCATCCGCAAATTGATTGAGCGGGGTATTGTAAAAACGGTAAAATCGGCCAAGAAACTGGTTGACCGCAAAGACCAGGTGATTTGGGAGATTCTTGAAAATATCCTGCGCGGCCACCCGGTGATGCTCAACCGCGCCCCAACGCTGCACCGTTTGTCTATCCAGGCATTCCAGCCGCGTTTGATTGAGGGCAAGGCAATACAACTGCACCCCCTGGTGTGTACAGCGTTTAACGCCGACTTTGACGGTGACCAAATGGCTGTTCACGTGCCTTTGAGTCATGCTGCTATTCTGGAAGCGCAGGTGTTGATGCTTTCAAGCCACAACATGTTGAATCCACAGGACGGCTCGCCGATAACCCTGCCTTCACAGGACATGGTATTGGGCTTGTATTACCTGACGAAAGAACGCACCAGCATTCCGGAGAACCCGGTGCGCGGCGAAGGCCGTCGCTTCTACTCTCCGGAAGAGGTTCAGATATCCTACAACGAAGGCCAGCTCGACCTGCACGCCAAAGTGGAATGCCGCATCATGCAGCCCGACGGGAAAGGCGGAATGGAACCCAAACGGATCAAAACGACTGTTGGCCGTATTCTGTTTAACCAGGTAGTGCCTCAGGGCGTTCCGTTTATTGACGAACTGCTCACCAAGCGTAACCTGAAACTCATTATTGGCGACATCATCAACAGCACGAGCTTTAAAACCACGGCGGAATTCCTGGATAACATCAAGGAACTGGGCTTTGGCTGGGCATTTAAAGCAGGTTTGTCGTTCAACCTGGGTGATTTGCTCATTCCAGCCCTGAAAAAAACGGCATTGGCTGCTGCACAAGTCGAAGTAGACGAGGTGTGGGACAACTACAATATGGGTCTGATTACCTACAACGAACGGTACAACCAGATCATCGACAAATGGACATACGCCGACAGCAAAATCACGGATCAGCTCATGAAAGAGTTGAGCACCCACAAACAGGGTTTCAACTCCGTATTTATGATGCTCGACTCTGGCGCGCGTGGTTCCAAACAACAGATCAAACAGTTGTGTGGATTGCGGGGATTGATGGCAAAACCGCGTAAGAGTGGTGACACGGGCGGTGCGATCATCGAAAACCCGATTCTTTCCAACTTTTTGGAGGGTTTGTCGGTTCAGGAGTTCTTCATTTCTACCCACGGCGCCCGGAAAGGTTTGGCGGATACGGCTTTGAAAACGGCCGACGCAGGTTACTTGACCCGTCGTTTGGTAGACGTTGCACAGGATGTGGTAATTCGGGAAGTAGATTGCAGCACCCTGCGCGGTATTGACACGACAGCCTTGAAAGAGGGGGATAAAATTATTCAGAACCTGAAAGACCGGATCAAAGGTCGTTATTCCTTGCATGATGTTTTCCACCCGGAAACCGAAGAAATTATGGTTGCTGCAGGGGAATACATCACCGACAAGCTGGCATCTGCCATTGAAGCGGCAGAAGTTGAAACCGTAACCATTCGTTCGGTTCTTACTTGTGAAAGTCGTCACGGTGTTTGTGCTAAATGTTATGGTAAAAACCTTGCGACTGGCCGGATTGCAGAGAATGGCGATGCTACAGGAATTATTGCGGCACAATCCATTGGGGAGCCTGGTACACAGTTGACCCTTCGTACGTTCCACACGGGTGGTACTGCGATGATTGGTCAGACAGAGAACAGCCTTGTTGCGAAAAACCCGGGTCGGGTAGAGTTTGACTCGATCAAAACGGTTAATGGTACCGATGCGAATGGCCAGCCTGTTCAGGTGGTAACTTCCCGTACGGGAGAATTGCGTATCATTGATACAAAAACAGGTCGTATTGTGGCCAACAATTACATCCAATACGGTTCGTACTTGTTTGTTGTGGAAGGTCAGGATCTTCAGCGCGGCGACAAGATATGTGAATGGGATCCATTCAACGCCGTGATTGTGAGTGAATTCCTGGGTTTGGTACGCTACAACAATTTGGAAGAAGGTGTTAACTACCGGATGGAACGCGATGACCAAACCGGTTTTGCCGAGAAAGTAGTTATGGAAAGTAAGAATAAGCGGAAAATTCCATCCATTTCCATTGTAGATGCAAAAACAGGCGAAGAACTGAAGCAGTATTCCTTGCCAGTAGGCGCTTACATCACTGTGGAAGATGAATCGGAAGTGAAATCGGGGCAGCAAATTGTGAAAATTCCGCGTAAGTTGGGTAAGATTGCCGACATCACGGGTGGTTTGCCACGTGTAACCGAGTTGTTTGAGGCACGTAACCCATCGAACCCGGCTATTGTTGCTGAAATTGATGGCGTTATCTCTTTTGGTCCGATCAAGCGGGGCAATCGGGAGTGCATCATTGAAGCAAAAGACGGGCAGAAACGGAAATACATGATTCCTTTAACCAAGCACGTGTTGATGCAGGATGGCGACTTTGTGCGTTCGGGAACTGCGCTCACAGAAGGAACCATTGCCGTAAAAGATATATTGGCCATCAAGGGACCATTTGCTGCATCATATTATCTGGTAAATGGGGTGCAAGAGGTTTACCGCTCACAAGGTATCAACATCAACGACAAGCACATTGAGGTAATTGTACGCCAGATGTTGCGTCGCGTTGAGATTAAAGATCCGGGGGATACGCACTTCCTGGAAGGTGAACCCGTAGAACGCAATGAGTTTATTGACTACAATGACTGGATTTTTGACAAAAAGTTCATCACAGATCCGGGCGACAGCAGTAAATTAAAAGCGGGTGCGCTGGTAACCTTGCGTCAGGTGCGTGAAGAAAACTCTTATCTGAAGCGGAATGACAAGAAACTGGTAGAATACCGTGATGCATTGCCTGCCACAGCTGTTCCGATGTTGTTGGGTATTACAAAGGCTTCCTTGGGTACCGAGTCCTGGATTTCAGCGGCTTCGTTCCAGGAGACCACCAAAGTGCTTTCTACTGCAGCGATTGCGGCTAAAAAAGACCATTTGATGGGTTTGAAAGAGAATGTAATTGTGGGCAAAAAGATTCCAGCTGGTACCGGATTGCGTCAGTATGATCGGGTTCAGGTAACGGGATCGGGTCGTCCGTTTAAGGAGAAAACAGAGGAAGCGCTGGTCGATTCAGATTTGTAAAGATTTGGCAGCGTTTATATTTTATGCCGCCAGATTTTGTGCATAACGATCTTTATAAATCATTATAAATCAGCGAAATCCATCCTGATTGATCCAAAAAGTCCGGCGAATGTTGGTATAATAAACAGGTGAAACCGCTATTCTGAGCAGTCAGGGTAGCGGTTTTCCTTTATTTTTGAACCGCCAACTGTTTGCAATTGCCAATTAAACCGGTTTTGTTGTAGAGGCATACGGGGTAAACGCCATTGGGCAGATGCAATAGATTGAGCGAATCGGTAAAATCTCCGCTGGTGGCTTCGATCAATTCGATGAATACAATTTGGCCGTTGGTATTGAATACTTTGAGCGTATATTCTTCATTTCCAGCGTCTGTAATGGAGAATTGTGTTAGGCCCTGGCAAGGATTTGGCGCGAGGGTCAAATTGGTTTCAATCAGGGTTGTATCGTTGTAAATAGCAATATCGTCGAGGTATAGGGCATTTCCCAAATCGCTGGTGAGGGAAAATTTGAGTAAAAAATCGGGTTGATTTACCATTTCAAACAATTCAAGGCGTATGGAACGCCAATCCTTTTTGCTTGGAGGCCGCATAGCGCCGGGACTGGGAAAGGCCGTTGCGAGCGCGCTGCCCTCTTTGGTCCATACAGAGCTCCACGTGAGCCCGCAATCTGTTGAAATTAGAACATCGAGTTGATCCAGATTGCCGTGATTTTGTTGAAAATAGGCGTAATTAAAATCTATAATGGGTCGGCTGAGTTTATCGAAATCGGAGACTGGCAGGATCAACTCATGGTGCGCTCCGGGTTCTGTTTGGGTGAGGTTCAAACTCAGGGCTTTTCCAGTTTTGCCGTAACTTTCCATTCCGCCTTTTACTTCCCATCGCGCACTTGAGTGCGGGTCGTTGTGCAGGATAAAAGGAGTAGGGCGGTTGGGTTTATTTTGGTAATTGGGTTGAAAGTTGAGAGTCAATGGGATTTTGGCTGGATCGACGACAAAAAATTCAGGAATCCGGATCGAGTTATTGTCGCGCATTTTTTCTTTTTTCCCGCTTTTCTCCCAAATACTGCAAACAAATTCATGTTTTCCGGGTGTCAAGTTTGAGGTGGGCAGGTAAACAGCTGTACTAAATCCTGGAGGTAGTACTCCGTTCCAATCCAAGTATTGTTTCTTTTGATCATCGTATGAAAAACGGATGCTGCAGGAATACAGGGTGTCGGCGCCTCCATTTTTAAAAATCAGAACGGGTTCAACCAGCGAATTACAATGCAACAAATCTAGGCCTTGAACGCCTTCGATCACCAGATCAACCGGGAATTGGATTGGTACACTGGGAACAACGGCAATGGGGATAGAATTGTCGGCCGACCAAAGGGTTGCACGCATGGAAAGTCGGCGAAAATCGGAGATGGTACCGGGGAGTGGGGCGGAAAAATCGACGTTTTGGTGTTCATTGGGCTGCCAAATGGCGGGTAAAAAAGAGCCGGAAAGGCGGGTACGCACCAGCGCGTGTTGAATTTTTCCGAGATGATTGAAATTCCGTTCTTCTTCGAGTGCTATTAGCAGTTGCAAGGAATTGGAGGAACGAAAACCGTTGGTTGCGGTAATGGTACAGGAAATACTTACCGAGTCGAGTCCGGCATTCAGGTGATGGTGGAACGCCATGGTAAAAGGCGCTCCGGCAGGCATGGTTGTGCCCGAAGGTGCATCTGAATGGGCAAAATTGGTTTTACCAGAACCTGCCGCATAATCTTTTGCATAAATGTTTGTATGAAAAACAAACAAAAGCAAGCATGCGGAAAAGCAGAAAGATCGCATTTTTCGATTGGCAAATTGGATTAGTAATTTTGTCTCTAAAATGAAGGAATGGTACAGATTGGTAAGGAGCGTGTGTTTTTTAGAGAAAAGCGGCACAATGGTACAGCGGTTCGAGGGATTTGGCGGGTTAAACACCTATAAAAGCCAGTATCTGACATTTATACCCCAAGATGCGGAGGCGGCTCCATTTGCTGCCTATTTAAGCATTGACATTCAGATACTTAAGTGCAAGCTGGCTGGTAAAACACAGCAAAAGGTTTTGTGGATTTAATTTTAGGAGGTTCAAAATGATTGGGCGAAAAAACGGGTAATTGTTTTGTTTTGGGTTGCGTGCACGGGTTGACAAAAACCAGGCCATTTTTGGTCTGGTTTATTGGAATGTAAGGTGGCTTTATCTTGAAAAAACAAATGGTAAGTGCCCTTGAAAACGAAAAGTGTGGATACATTGGGTAATTGTTAAGCATGCACGTAATTTGTGCGGGATTGTATACTTTAGGCCGCCAGATTTTGTGCATAACGATCTTTATAAATCATTATAAATCAGCAAAATCCATCCTGATTCATCCACAAAATCCGGCGAATCCTGGTAAAATATGGCGCATTGAGTCAGGTTTCATGCTCCATAATGTTGTCTTAAAGGCAGCATAAAAAGCACACTGATCGCTGTGTATTCCTTATTTAAGCCGATTGGCTTTAAAAATAATGCAGCGTTGAGCATTAAAAAAAAGCGTTCTATGAATATTATTCCCTCATTTGACTTAATGGATGGCCGGTTGGTTCGTTTACGCCAGGGCGATTTTGATCAAAAAACGATATATCCTGCCGATCCATTTGAGTTGGCGCAGCAGTTGGAAGAATCGGGCATTCGTCGTTTGCATTTGGTTGACCTGGATGGCGCACGAACAGGGGTCCCTTCCAACCTGCCAGTATTGGAGAAAGTGGCAGCACGCACCCGCCTGGAGATTGATTATGGGGGTGGTTTGCGGTCAATTCCTGCGCTCAAGCAGGTATGGGATGCAGGGGCTGCCTTGTTTTCGGTAGGCAGTGTTGCGGTGTTGGCGCAGGACGAATTTAGGGCTTGGGTTGAAAAGTTTGGTCCCGACAAGTTTCTCGTGAGCGCCGACGTGCGCGACCGGAAAATGGCCGTTCATGGCTGGAAAGAGCAAACCGAGGTGCAATTGTTTGATTTTATAAGACAAATGCACGCCTTGGGCATCCGCCAGATTTCGATGACCGATATAGCGCGCGATGGCGAGTTGTCTGGGCCGGCCATTGATTTGTACCGGGATATTTTGCAGCATTTTCCAGATATGGAGTTGGTAGCCAGCGGAGGCATTCGTGACGTGGCCGATTTGGAGGAACTTACCACCCTTGGTTGTGCGGGTGCGCTTGTAGGTAAAGCCTTTTTTGAAGGCCAGATTCCGTTACAGTATTTCCGTGTTAGTACAAAAGTGTGACGCTTTATTTAAGAAACTGTTTTAAAACCTCCGAAATGCTGAAAGGCAAATCTTTTA
>JAGWYI010000062.1 GCA_018969455.1 Bacteroidota bacterium
TAATTTTAAAATAAGGGTGCGGAGTCTTTCACACCGCACCCCAGTCGGTTTTACGTTTCTGTTTCGATTATTTATTCAAAACAATTTTGCCTGTAGCGGTTTTGTTGCCTGCTAAAATTCGGTAGAAGTACAGCCCTTGTGGTTGATTTTCGGAGTGCCACTGAATCATTTGCGTACCTTCCGAAAGGTTCACCTGGTTCATCAGGGAAGCAACGCGTTTTCCTTCCAGGTTTATGATTTCCACAGTAACTGTGGCACTGTTTTCGAGGGAAAATGCAATATTTACCAGTTCAGATGCCGGATTTGGATAAACAACAACAGGCAGGGCCGCTTTTACGGGTTCGGCAGCATCGGTGGTGCAGCTGTTGCGGAGGTAATTCAACATATTGGTGGTAAATAACTTAAGTGCGGGAGCGTCTTCATTTGTTCCACCGTCGAGGTACCAGTCATAAGCGCCGGCGCCTACAGTCAGTACATTTCCCGTACAAGGGGAGGCAGTTCCTTTAAACTCTGCCACAGAGCAAATAAACTGGAAGTTGGCATCCCATTCAGTTGTAGCCAGGTATGTGCCATCAAAACGGTCGGCGGGAGGGGTGTTTGGGTCAAAATCGGGAACAAGGTTCCACCAAGCAAGCAAATCTTCCCGCAAACCGGTTGTTGAATACAGGGTCGTAAAAGGAACAGGCAGGTTTGTAAAGATGGGGTGATTAGGATCTTTTGCGCGGAATCCCCAATGGTCTGGATTGGTAGCGGGACTGGCTGCTTTTGATACCTGATTCGGACCTTTGGTGGTTACCCCCAAGTTTTTAACATATTGTGTTGCTGCACCAGTGAGTAGTATGCCGCCGCCGCCATTTCTGAAGTCTTTCATAACTTTTTCAGTATTGGGATTATCGAACAGCAGGGGCAGGTCGATAAACTTGTCATAATGCCACCAAATTGCCTTAAAGTTTTTCAACAGGGTTGGATCAAGTACAAGGTCGACAATATTGAAATAAACCGCATTGGTATCAAGGGTAGCGATTGCCCAGGAGTAAGCTTCTTTTTCATCGGGGTCCAGATCTGCCAGATTCGCTTCTGTGCCCACGAGTGCCACTTTGCCTTTTACCGGGGCGGATTCGATGAATGCATCAAAAATGACAGCGCCAATGCTTTCGACAAAAGGAATGGAAAGATCCAGGAATTCGGAAGCTGGAATGCGGATTGTAAAGTTGGTAATATCCACATCGTAATCGGCTGCTGTTCCGCTCAGGGTGATGGTAGCATTTTTGTTGTCGACTTTGGCAACAGTCGCGCTGATGCCGGGAGGCATATTTAGGATTTGCCAATTAGCCGGAGTCAAGACAGGCTTAAAGGTCGCATTGGCAATTTGGACATTAATCACTTTACCCGCTTCTTCCCCTTCTTTGATGGTGGTACCGCCAACGGCCAAAGCGACATTGAGCGACTGTACTTCATTGATTGAACGCAATATTTCGAGCATATTCGCGGTCAATTGCTGCAAGTTGCCCTGTGGAATCGGATCATTTATGGGTGCATTGACCCAGTTGTATCCTGGAGCGGTTGAAGTTACAACACCACCATCGCCGGTTTTAATAAGTCCGATTACAGGAATATTTGAATCGTTGGGGTTCCACCATGGCATACAAGCGAGGGGTTTGCCTGGGTAAGCGCCACCTGTCCACCAACGGATAGCTTCGCGGCCTTTGACGGTGGTTCCGATGGTGCGGAACCCTCCCCAGTTTGGATCAACCCAATCGGTGGTAGGCGTAAGATTTTTGAATACCGGGTGTCCTTCCAGTCCTGCGAGCGGTCGCACGCCCCAGGCCACATCTGGTCCGGCCGGATCATTGTTAATGGTTTCAGTAGGAGCCACCGTTGTTGCGTTAATGGCCGTTGCATATCCGGTTGCAAAACCGGACAGGAGTATACCGCCGCCACTATGAATAAACGCGTCGATTTTCGTTGCAGCACTGGCGGCACTGGCAGGAAGCGCAGGGTCATCTTCAAAATGGAACCAGAGCACTTCTGTTTCAGCAGGAATGCCATTCGCGGCAACATCGGCAAATGTGCGGTATTGGGCACCTGCATAGTTGCTCAAAGCCCATTGGTAAGCATTTTTCTCACCTACAGGGAGGTCATTTACACTTGCGGCTTCACCCAAAACGATCAAATTGGCGCCTGGACGTGTAAACTTCAGGATGTTTTCCGTTAATTTTTCCAAATTAGCCTGCGGGCCTGCGGCATTTGAGGTTGCTGGCAGCCATTGATAACCTGGTGCGCTGGCAATAACGATGGTGCCCAGTTCGTATTTGAGGGTACCGAGTATCGGAATATTCTTGTCAGAAGCATTCCACCAGGGCATGCATCCTACCGGAGTACCGGGGAATTTACCGCCTGTCCACCATCTAATGGCTTCATGACCGGCATTTGTAGCACCGATGGTGCGGTAGCCCCCCCAATTTGGGTCGGCCCAGTCGGTGGTTAAAGTCATGCCCTGGAAAAACGGATGGTTTTCCTGTCCGGCCAGCGCCTTGACGCCCCAAGCTGCATCCGGACCGGCAGGGTCATTGTTGATGGTTTCGGTGGGCGCTACAGTTGTTGCGCCGATATCGAAAATGAATTGGGTAGCAAAAGAAGAAGTGAAAAGGCCACCACCTGATTTAACGAAATTGCGTACGGCAGGAACAGCGGCAGCGGCCGATGCGGGCATGGTGGGTGCATCTTCGAGGTGAAACCAGATGGTTTTTACGCTGTTTTCAATGCCATTGGAAGCGATATCATTGAAGGATCGGTATTGTGCCGCCAAGCCATAATGGTTTAATGCCCAATTGTAAGCGTTTTGTTCAGAGGCAGGTAAACCGGCGAGATTTGCAGGTTCGCCTACAAGCAGGATTTCCGTTTTGGTTTGAAGGTAGTTCAGCATATTAGCGGTAAACAGCTGCAAGGTTGCTTGTTCTGTTGCCCCATTGATATCCGCGTTAACCCAGTTGAATCCTGGCGCGGTACATGTCATGGCACGGCCATTGCCGGAAGTAATTTCACCAACGATCGGGATGTTGGGATCGGATTTGTTCCACCAAGGCATACAGGCAATCGGCGTACCGGGATAGGTACCGCCGGTCCACCAGCGAATGGCTTCCCGGCCTTTGGTTGTAGTAGAAATGGTGCGGAATCCGCCCCAGTTTGGATCTACCCAATCTGTTGTTGGTGTTAATCCTGCGAAAATTGGATGTCCTTCTTTTCCAGCGAGTGGTTTAACGCCCCAGGCCACATCCGGGCCGGCAGGGTCATTGTTGATGGTTTCGGTTGGGGCCACAGTTGTAATGCCAGCATCTAAGATAAAACTGGTCGCAAAAGCGGAAGCCAGCAATCCGCCGCCATTTTTTACGAAATTTCCGATTTTTGGAGCGGCGGCGGCAGCGCTCGCCGGCAATGCCGGGTCATCTTCAAAGTGAAACCACACCACACGGGCTGTGGCAGGTAAGCCGGTAGCTGCTACCGATGCAAAGCTTTGATAAACAGCGTTGGAGCCAAAATTGCTCAAGGCCCAGTTGTACGCTTTTTGCTCTGCCGACGGAAGCTCGGAGATGGTTGAGCCGCCGCCAACCAAAACAATTTTCTGGGCGTTTAATGCCCAGCAATTTGCTAAAAGGCAGATTGCCAGCAATTTGCTAAATTTGGTAAATTGCAATTTCATGTGTAAAGATTTTATGATTTATGTTGGCAGATCGGTTTTGCATCTAGATCACATAGATGTGCTAAAACCATTGATTCAATGATTAATACATCGGGTTTTGCGCCAATTTTGGATTGAGGGTTATTTCATTGGTAGGGATTGGCATCAATTCATGTTTGCCGTCGACGAAATTCCGGCCTTGCGCGCGCAATACCGCGCCTGCAATACCCCAGCGGACCAGGTCGAAATAGCGATGACCTTCAAAGGCAAGTTCCCATTTTCGTTCATCGTAGATGGCCTGGCGGAATTGTTGTTGAGACAGGTTGTTAAGCGCGGGCATGTTCACGTTGGCTCGTTGACGCACCAGGTTGAGGTATTTGAGTGCCTCTGTGGTGTTTCCTGCTTCATTCTGGGCTTCAGCAAAAAGCAGGAGGAAATCGGCATAACGCATCAATTTGTAATTCAACTCGCCATCGTACTGAACAGCCGGTTGGGGCGTTTGTGGCCGGTTGTATTTGAAAGAAGTCAGCAGGGTGGAACTGATAATATTTACTTTAATCGAAAAATCGCGCCGTGGATCTTTTGCGCCTGCTGCGTTGTTTTGAAATGAGTTGCGCAAGGATGCAAATGGCTGGGTGTAGCCGCGCGGATTTGGGGTATTTTCAAAACTTTCCAAATCATAATGGGCATTGCCTTCGCCGGTTGCGGTACCGGTTTTGCATTGCACTTCGAAAATGCTTTCGGATCCGTTTTCTTTGGCCGTATTAAAGTTGTCGTTATAATCGGCAAAAAGGCTGTATTCATTGGAGTTAATTACCTCCTGACCGACCGCCACAGCCTCGTTCCAACGTTTGTCAAAAATATAGAGTTTCATTAAATAAGCCTGTGCCGCGCCTTTTGTTATGCGTCCGAGGTCATTGGCAGCATATTTACTTTTCTGGGGCAAATCAGGGATGGCCGACTTGAAATCTGATTCTATTTGAGCAATGGTTTCGGCCCGGGTGTTTCGTGCAACTCTGGCATCATCGGGTGTAAGTACTTTGGTTACTACTGGAATTCCGCCAAAACATTTGAACAATTCGAAGTGATAGAACCCGCGTAAAAAGGTAGCTTCTGCTTTGTAGCGGGCTTTCAGGTCAGCAGCCATGGGTACATCGGGCAGTTTCTCCAGCAATTGATTGCAGCGAAAGATACCTGTGTAACTTTCCCGCCAAATATTCTGGAGGGTGACCTCAGCGCCATTTAAATTAAATTGTTCGAATGATGAAAAATCGCGAGGTGAAGTTCGACCGCCCACGCATTCATCGCCACAGTACATTCCGATGGCATCAATTCCCAGGCCATACAAGCGATCGAATTGCGCCGAGAGGTTATCGTAACAAGCATTCAATCCGGCCAGCGCTTCTGCTGCATTGGAGTAGTAATTGGCCGGTGTTGGCCCATCCGGCGGGAACGTATCAAGCCAGTCTTTCTTGCAATTGACTGCAGAAAAGGCTAAAAAAAGGAATAAGAGTATCTTTTTCATATTGTTTTAATATTTTAGAAGTCAAGGTTCATCCCGAAAATGACAGTTTTGGCCATGGGATAATCCCATCCATAGGTATCGCTGGTTTCCATAGCGATCTCCGGGTCGAAGCCGGGATATTTGGTTTTTGTCCACAAATTGGTACCGCCCACATAAACCCTGAAGTTTCCTACACCAGCCTTTTTAACCCACTCTTTGGGGAGTGTGTATCCGATTTGGAGGTTTTTGAGCCTCAGATAGGAGCCGTCTTTGACAAAAAAGTTGGAGTTTGCGTTGTTGTTTCCCGGATCGGAACGCCAATACAACCGGGGTTGGGTATTGCTGGTACCAGCTCCATGCCATCGATTGAGTGCTGAAGCCTGGAGGTTTTCGAAATACAGGAAATTGCTCAAACCCGGGCCACCAAAATTGGCTGGCGCGTAGAGAATTTTGTTTCCGAATATGCCCTGGAAAAACATGGATATGTCCAATCCTTTCCAGCTCAGGTTCACATTAGCGCCGTAGGTAAAGGAGGGGATGCTTTTGCCCAGGTAGGTGCGGTCATCAGAATTGATTATCCCATCGTGGTTAATATCCTGGAAGATCAAGTCGCCTGGTCCGGCATTTGGCCAGTGTGGTGTGGATTCGATTTGTGCTTTATTTTGGTAAATACCGGAAGTTTTGTATCCCCAAAGGGAGCGCAAACCATATCCTTCTTTGTAAATATGGGAATATCCGTCTCTGCCGGTGGTAAAGGAGGTGCCGCCCAGATCAAGCACTTTATTTTGAAGAAAGGCGATGTTGCCGCCGATGCTGAGGAATACTTTACGGATGTCTTTGTTGTATTTTGCCTCAAATTCCCAGCCTGTGTTGCGCACTTTTCCGATGTTTTGCCGTTGAGAACCTGCTGCGCCAATTGTGCCTGGCTGCGGTACGTACAACAACATATTGCGGGTGTCTTTGCGATAGTAATCAATTTTAAATGTCAGATTATCTTTAAAAAGGCCTATATCAAGGCCCATATTGGTTTGGGTTGTCGTCTCCCAGGTGATGTTTCTGTTGGCGAGCGCAGTTGGCGCAGCGCCATTGTTGACGCTGTTTCCGAAAACGTAATTCTGGTTAAAAGTTACACGGGATTGCCAGTCATAATCGCCAATAGCCGAGTTGCCCAATTGCCCCCAGCTGCTGCGCAATTTTAAATCCGACAAATTATGGAATCGTTCCATAAAGGGCTCGGCCGAAATCCGCCAGGATGCGCCAACAGAGGGGAAATTGCCCCAGCGTTTTTGTGGAGAGAAACGGGATGTTCCGTCTCTTCGAATGGTTGCAGAGAGGTAGTATTTGCTGTTGTAGTTATATTCTGCTCTTCCGAAGAACGACAGAATTTTATACTCTGTAGGGGCGCCGTTAATTTGCCGGTTGTTGGTGCTGGTGGCGTCCAGCGTAGAAACATAATCAGTTACATCGGTAGGGAAAAAGCCCTTGGCCAACAAATAATTGTTGAAATGATGAAAGGCGTAGGTTCCCAAGGTTGCATTCAGGGTGTGTTTTTCATTAAATATATGTTTGAATGTCAGGAAGTTATCCGTATTCCAGGTTCGGTCTTTAAAATCTGCGACATCGGTGAAACCGGTTTGATTGACATTCCCCAGCTGATATTCCCGTTCAAAATAATTTTTTTCTTCAATGCGGCGGTCGAAGTTGAAACGAGAAGTGTAGGTTAAACCCGGAAAAAATTCGTATTCAGCATATATGTTGCCGTAAGCTTGATTGTTTGTATTTACCCAATCGATGTAATCTACCATGGCTACCGGGTTTTTTTTGTCACCATTGCCGGGGTCCTTCACATCATAACCGTAAGTGCCATCTTCAAATTTGACAGGAACGGTGGGCGCCATCATGAATACCCTGCTTACATAGTAATCGCCTCCTGTGTTTTGGCGGGTATAGGATAAATTAATATTATGGCCCAGTTTCAATTTTTTACGGAATGTATGTTCTGCCGAAAATTTGCCATACAGTCGCTTGAAATCAGTACCGATGTAAATGCCTTCCTGTTTGGTATAACCTATTGAAAATCCGTATTTTGATGATTCTCTTGCGGTACTCAGGTTCAAATAATGGTTTTGCATCATGCCCGTGCGCAGCAGTTTATCCTGCCAGTAGGTTCCCTTTTGGCCTTGCCATTTGGCAACTTCGGCATCGTTGTAAATGTGGGCGAGGGCGGTCTGACCACTTGCAAGGCGGTCCGCATTGGCATTATCTACGGCTTCATTGATCAGGTGCACATATTGATCGGCATCGAGCATTTTAATTTTGGAAGTGGATTGTTGCCACCCGAACCAGCTGTTGTACGACAATGACTGGCGTTCGCCCTTGCCTTTTTTCGTGGTAATCAGGATCACACCGTTGGCCGCTCTGTTTCCGTATATGGCTGCGGATGCAGCATCTTTTAAAACGGTGATGCTTTCAATGTCGTTTGGATCTACGGTAAAGAACCGACCAATCTCTACATTGTCTACCAGAATTAGCGGGGAATTGTTGTTGATGGTGCCATAGCCTCTTATTCGAACTGTGGCCTGGTCGCCTGGACGCCCGGCGTTGGTTACCTGAACGCCCGAAACTTCTCCCTGAAATGCTTCTTCAATGGTTCGAGGGTTGCGCTTCTCCAATCGATCAACTCCAACCGAAGAAACCGCACCCGAAATATCGCGTTTTTGGGCAGTTCCATACCCTACCACCACCACTTGGTTCAGTGTGTTGTTATTGTCATCCAACTCAACATTCAGTTCGGTTCGTCCACCCAGTTGAACTTCCTGGGTTTGCATGCCGGTGTAGGAAAAAACAAGGGTTGCATCGCTCGCCACATTGAGTTTGAAATGACCCGTTGCATCGGAAATTGCACCATTGGGCGTATTTTTTTCAATAATCGTAACGCCAATGAGGTTTTCCTGGGTAGCGCGATAGGTGATTGTACCGCTTACGGTGATTTTTTGTGCCCAAACTGCCTGACAACCAAGCAGTAAAAAGAGGAGTGTTTTAAAAATAAGTATATGTTTTTTCATCATCATGGTATTCAGTTATTTGAAGGGAGGAGATTGGAGATGACTGCGTGATTTAATTCAGGCGTGCCGCCCCTTTGGGTAGCCACGTAAGCGCCTGTTTTACAGGCAAATGCAAGACAATCGGAGGCAGACGATCCTTGCAGATAGCAAGCGAGAAAACCCGCCAGGAATGCATCGCCGCTGCCAATTGTATCTTGAACGCTTACCTGGTAACCGGGGTGCTCATCAAAACCATTCGGACTCAGGCATATGGCGCCGTGTTCGCCCCTGGTTACGATTAATAAATTGAATTGGAAGGCCTTGTGAAGCGCTTGCATTTTAATACGCTGGTCTCCTTCTACCCCATGCCAGGCTGCAATGATGTCCAGCTCTTCATCATTCATTTTTACGATTCGGGCTTTGCCAAGCAATTCTGACAACAAGGCATGGGAATAAAATGGTTTGCGCAAATTGACATCAAAAACACAGGTTGCTGCGTGGTCAATCAAGTGCAACAAACTTTGTTTAGAATTAATGTTCCGCGCAGCCAGACTGCCAAAAACCAATAATTTTGCTGCATCCATCGCTTCGAGGGCATCGCGATCCAAGGCAATATAATCCCAGGCGACGTTTTCAACAATTTCGTATTGTGGCTGCCCCTGCGCACTCAATTCAACTTTTACAGTACCCGTTGGGTAAATTGTATCCAATTGCACCCATTGCGTTGGCACCTTTTTTTCTTTCAAAAACGCCATTAGGGCATCCCCTAAATCATCCTGACCGATTCGGCTGATCATGCCTGTTGGCACTTGCAACTGATTCAATTGAAAGGCTACATTCATAGGCGCACCGCCTGCCGTTTTACCCGAAGGAAGCAAGTCCCAGAGCGTTTCGCCAAAGCAGAAAACTTGTGGAGTGGATAACATGCGCTGGAATTTTTAACCTTTAGTAAGTTGTTTTTCAAGGTCTTCCAACGAAACACCTTTGGTTTCAGGCATCATTTTCCAAACAAACAGCAGTTGGAAAACCATCATCACTGCAAAAATTCCGAAAATAGGCCCCTGCCCAAACCGACCCGCCAGCCAGGGAAAACTTGCGGCGATCAAGGCGGCAAATACCCAATGTGTGCTGCTACCCAAAGAATTGCCATAGGAGCGCACCTGATTGGGGAAAATTTCTGAAATGAATACCCATATCACCGCACCCTGCCCAATCGCATGGGACGCAATAAACACAAACAGTAAAACAGGAATCATCAAACCGCCGGTATGCCCTGTAAAAAATGCAATAGACACTGCGGAAAGGGACAAGATGTACCCAATAGATCCGATATACATCAGAAAACGGCGGCCAAAACGGTCGATCCAGGCCAAACCCAGCATGGTAAACAACAGGTTGACCAAACCAATGCCCACCGAAGAAAGCAAGGCAGAACTGGCTGCCAAACCCGCATCTTCAAAAATGCGCGGTGCATAATAAATCACCGCATTAATGCCCGAAACCTGGTTGAAAAAGGCAAACAAAAAGGCCAACCAGATGGGAAACTGGTATTTTTTTGAAAAGAATGTGCTTAAACTGGCCGTATGAGGGCTATCCTGATCATCCGCTTGCATATCGTCAAGCGATTGCTGGGCCGTTGCCGGGTTGATCAATTTTAAAATGCGCAGGGCTTCTTCCCGGTCCCCTTTTTTGATCGCCAGCCACCGCGGACTTTCAGGCACCAACACAATCAGGATTACAAAAAGGAGGGAAGGGAAAGCAACAATGCCCAGCATCCAGCGCCAGTTGCCAGGATCGTCTGTACCAATCAGCCAGTTGGAAAAATAGGCCAATAGAATACCAAACACAATGTTGAACTGAAACAAGGCCGTTAACCGTCCGCGTTTTTCTTTGGGTGATATCTCTGCAATGTACATGGGCGCAACCACCGAAGAGGCTCCCACACTCAAGCCACCCAATAACCGGAAAAACATAAGCCAAATGGCCGTCGGCGAAAAGGCACAGCCTACTGCCGAGACCAGGTAAAAAATAGCCACCCAAAACAAGGTGTTTTTGCGGCCGATCTTTTCCGCCGGAACGCCCCCGAAAATGGCCCCGAGGATGGTTCCATATAAAGCCATGGCCACCAATTGACCCGTCATGGCATCGCTCAAATTCCAAAGCGCTTGAATGGTGCGCTCACAACCGGAAATCACGGCGGTGTCAAGTCCAAATAAAAAACCGCCCAAAGCAACGGTAATAGACCAGAAAAAAACCTTTTGGTATTGCATACATAAATTTTAGTCTGCAAAGATTCCAAGCGGTGGTCGGCTGGCGTTTCAGGATCGTTTCAAAAGTATTTGAATTTGTTACTTGCCTCTAAATTTGAATAAAACATGGGAATAAAGGGCTATTTCAATGTATAATTTCGATTTTACAATAGAAAAGTAGCGGCTGATGCTTTAGGATCTTTAAAATTGTTACATAATCTTGAAGAATGTTACCCTGTATTTTTGTCGCGCCACTCACTGGGAGAGCATGCGTAACGCGCTTTGAAGGCGGTGGAGAAATAGCCCGGCGAGGAGTAACCTGTCTGGTAGGCAATTTCGGAAATAGACAACTGCGTTTCAACCAATAACTGGCTTGCTTTCTTGAGGCGCACTTGCTGAATATAGTCATTCGGACTTTCCCCCAGCAAGGCCTTGGTTTTCCGAAACAACTGTACCCGGGAAAGCCGAAATTCCTCACTCAGCCGTTCGACACTCAGGTTTTGATCTGCGAAATTTGCTTCAATGAAACTGCCAAACTTCCGCAAAAATTGCTGATCCAGATCGCCCATTCCAGAAGCCATTTTGCCAGGTTGCAGGTTGCCACTAAATCGTTCGAGTAAATGTTCGCGCCCTTTCAATAGATTCCGGACAATTTCAGAAAGAAATATCAGGTTAAAGGGCTTGGTCACATAAGCATCAGCGCCTGTCTGAATACCCTCAATTTTTTGCTCCATGGTGTTGCGCGCCGTCAATAACACAATCGGAATATGCGAGGTGCGCAGGTCGGATTTCAATATTTTGGTCAAGGTAAGGCCGTCGCGGCCAGGCATGGAAATATCGGCAATAATCAGGTCAGGCACCTCTTCCATGGCTCGGTCAAGGCCTGCATTGCCATCTGGCGCTTCCAGGATGGTATATTGTTTGCTAAATTGCTGTTTCAAAAAGTGACGCAGATCTTCATTGTCTTCAATAAGTAATAAGGTTTGGTCCCTTTCCACACCAGGTTCGGCAGGACGCACCGACAAGCTTTGGATTTCGTCTTCAAAAAACAACATGGCCTCATCGTAAGAAACGCCTTCTGTTTTTTCCTGGGCCAATTGATCGGCCCGGAAATGCTTTTTACCCAAGGGCAGGGAAACCTCAAACCGCGCACCTTTGCCCCCTTCGCTCCACAAATCAATTTCGCCGCCGTGTAAATTGACCAGTTCCTTGGACAAGGAAAGCCCCAATCCAGTGCCTTTCGACTTATAGGTCGTGCCTTGGTAAAATCGCTCAAATGCTTTTTCCACATGTTCTTTCGACATGCCCCGGCCATTGTCCTCCACTTTTACAATGACTTTTTCAGAGATGGGATCTACCACCACGGCAACCTGGATTTTTCCGCCATCCGGTGTGAATTTGAAGGCATTCGAAAGCAGATTGAACAAAACCTTATCCAGCATATTCACGTCAAACCAGGCATTAATCGTCGTTTCCACCGAAAAAAAGCCTAATTGAATGTTCCTTTTAATGGCAACTTTTCGATATGCCTCCACAATTTCTCTGGTAAACGCCACCAGGTCATTTTCACTGGCACGCACCGCCATTTTCCCACTTTCGATTTTGCGAAAATCCATCAACTGATTGATCAAGCGCAACAAACGCAGCGCATTTTTACGCACCATGCCCAAATCCTGTTTCGCTTCTTTCGGATTGGCGCCAGGCGCGAGCAATCCTTCCACATAACCCAGAATGAGGGTGAG
>JAGWYI010000722.1 GCA_018969455.1 Bacteroidota bacterium
TCCGGCGCCTGATGCAACGCTTCTATGTATTTTTATTCCTGATCGTGCCCATACTTCTTCGGGCGCAAGGGCTTTCTTTTGCTCACCTTTCCTGGACCGAAGCCCTGGAACTTGCCAAAAAAGACAACAAGGCCGTATTTTTAGATGCTTACACGGTTTGGTGCGGACCGTGTAAATTGATGGTGAGCCAAACATTTACCGACTCTGCCGTGGGGGCCTTTTTCAACCAGAAATTTGTAAATTTAAAGGTGGATATGGAGCACGGGGAAGGGGTTCTCTTGGCAAAAAAATTTAAAGTTTCTGTTTTCCCAACCCTGCTTTTTTTCGACGCTGAAGGCAATGTATTGCATCGGGCATCGGGGTTTCACGGTGCTTCCGATTTTTTAAAATTGGGTGTCCGGGCGCTCGACAAACGAAAAAATACATCGGCTTTAGAAAAAATGTATGCTGCCGGTGTAAGAGATCCCGGCTTTTTGCGCGAATTGCTCGAACTCAAATCGGCAGCCGCCGACCCCGAAGTAGCCAAAATTGCCCAACAATACCTGAAAACCCAAGAGGATTACAGCACCCCTGAAAACATGGCGTTTATCATGAAATACGCCGATGATCCATACTCCGACGCGTTTTATTACCTGATTCATCACAAGGCGCAATTTGAAGCGATGTATACGCCGGAAAAGGTAAAAGACCGACTGGATCAAATTTTTGAAAATTACATACAAACCTACCCCAATTTACAATTGGGAGAAGTACAACGTCTTTACGGTACGGTTTACCCCGAACAAGGCGCCTTGCTTGCGTCATCCTTTCGGCTTACCTACTATCGGAAACGCAACGACATGGCCCGCTTTGCCGAGTCGGCCATCGACCACTATCAGCGATACCCCAGCCAGGATCCCGATGAGTTGAATGAAATAGCCGCCATATTTGCGGAAGGCGTGGAGGATCCCGAACTGCTCAAAAAAGCCCTGGAATGGTCAAAACTATCCATTCGTTTGCAGGAAAATTACTATGCCTACGAAACATTGGCCAGTTTGTATGTAAAATTGAAAGAGAGAAAACTGGCGCTCAAGGCAGCAAAGCGCGCCGTGGAACTGGCCGACCAGAACGATGAGGAGGCGGCAGTCGCCAAACAATTGTTGAAGGAACTGGAATAAACCCTGGGCGCATTCCATTTGTTATACTTTACACCGCCCGATTTTGTGCATAACGATCTTAATAAATCATCGTAATCCACCCTGTTTTATCCGCAAAATCCGGCGAATCCTGGTATATATTGCCGAAATACCTGTTGAGCCTTTTCCATCAAGCGCTTGTGAATGATGGAATCAACTTACAGGCATCGTGAAACAATCTCATTCTGGCTTCGAATGGACCATGCATGTTTCAGAATTACGGTACGCCAATGTCTCTGTTTACGCACATCTTTTAAATGGGCAATTTGACCAAGATAAAAAATCCTGCGAATCCTGAAATATATTTGCTGCACATTAGCACTCCCCGATCATGACAGTTCAACGCAATGAAGAAGAATTAATTCGGCAGGTACTCAATATTTTTTCTGCGCACCTGGAAAAAAGCGGGTTTCGCAAAACGCCGGAGCGTTTTGCGATATTAGAAGAAATATACAAGCGTACCGATCACTTTGATGCCGAGGCCTTATACATTCACATGAAAAATCGCAGTTATCGGGTAAGCAGGGCCACTGTTTACAATACCCTGGAGTTGTTGGTGTCCTGCGATTTGGTAAAAAAACATCAGTTTGGCAAGAATTTGGCCCAGTATGAAAAATCGTATGGCTACAAGCAACACGACCATGTAATATGTGCCAATTGTGGTAAGGTTGTGGAGTTTTGTGACCCCCGGGTACAACAAATTAAAGACATGGTAGGTGAATTATTGAATTTCAAAATCACCCACCATGCCCTCAA
>JAGWYI010000723.1 GCA_018969455.1 Bacteroidota bacterium
ATGAATTTATTGTTGTTAATTGTTTGATATGCATGGGTTTGTGCAAAATCCCAAAACATCATTCGGGCATTTTGGATGCGGAATTCTGCAGGAAACCGGTAGTTTCCTGTTGCCGCTTCGGAGGCATCCAGGCGGGTGCGTGCCCACATGACAAACACCTTGTTTCCATCGGTTTTGGTAAATGCATAAGCCTCCAGATCGGGAGGAATGTGCATGGTATGGGTTGCAGCGCTGTCGTAAGTTGCCGAGCCAAGCAGCTGAATAAAACTCTGGTAAGCGATTCCCAATGGTAATATTTCCGCCCTGCCTTTTTTTACATCTTTTAAGTTTTTAAACAATCCCATATAAGCAAATGCATCATGCGCTTCTGATTGGGGCTTGTCGTCGGCCAGGCAATACAGATGCATTTGGCGCAATTCGTGGGCTGGCGCCTGGGCCAGGGTTTTTAGCAGGAAATTGATTTGTGCTTCGGGATTTCCCAATAAACCATCGTACGATTTTCGGGGGATGTTAAATTCTGTACATATCCAATGCTTTTTGGGATAAATTCGGTTATCGAAACCATATTTATAAAGAACCTGTTCGAATTCCTGCTTTTTTTTCCACATTCCTGCTGCGGCTGCATCGGAATGCCTAAAGTATACAAAGGCCTGTTTTTCATTGCTCCATTGCCGGGTGGAGGCATCCAGGTGAGGGTAACAGTGGTAACTCATGCAATCAAAATAAGCACCGCCTTTTTGTGGAAAATCCGCACTGGGTTTTCCTTGGACGGGGTTGTCGGTATTTCGGCAAATGGCATCCAGATAGGCAGGCCAACCGAGGCCGCCAACGGCAACCAGGGCATCCGGATCTACGGATTTAATGACCTCGTAACAAATTCGAAGCATTCGGATGTAATGGAAGATGGGAGCGTGAAGATTGGTTTCGGCGGGGGGCGGGTTGTTTTCCCACCAGTTTCCCGGCTGGCCCGGAATTTTCCAGGCATTTCCGTACAATTCGTAATCCGGTTCGTTCCAGATTTCGTATATATAGACAAGGCCTTTGTAGCGTGTGGCTGTTTTCCAGGCATACACGGCACAGGGGTTGTTGTCATTTACGGGTGTTTCATTTTCGCCCTTGTCCCAAATGGGTTCGTAGAGGTTTTTGAAAAGGGCGCTGCGGTTTTTCCCATCGTAAAACGCAGTGTCGCGCTGGGCATCGGAAGGGAATCCCAGCATGGCGGTAATGTTATTTAAACCGATTTTTTTGTAATATTTAAAGTATGGTACACGAATACCATAGCCCCATTGTTCCAGAAAATGGGCATACAGTCCTACCCGAATGGTATTCATTTGGATGGAATCATGCGCCAGTTCGGCCAGTGCTTTGTCATCATAATCGGGTGGGAAATAGCCCAGATTTACACCGTATCCGAATTCGCTTTGAAAAGGGGGCACGTAATCAAGCGCATGAAAGTTGGTTTGCGCGCAGGCTGCCAGCGGGAGAAAAAGGAGGAGAAGCAAGTATTGCATGGGCCCGAAGATAAGTTGGAATGGTCAAACAAGGGGCTTTGTCGTAGTAAAGTAGTAGTCAAAAATGCATTTTGTTTCCAAGAATAACCAAAGAAGCAATACTTTTGAATTCAAAACCAAGCAATGAAAACACCCTTTATGATTCACCCTGACATTCGTCTGGCGAGCACGCTGCCTGGAAGTTTTTACCACGATTCCGGGTTGTTTGAGGAGACGAAAGAGAAAATATTTGCGCGCAGTTGGCAATTGATATCCGGTGCAGAAGAACAGAATCGTTTGCCACGCATGGCATTTCCATTTACGTATATGCCCAATTTTATCGATGAGCCTTTGTTGTTGTTGCGAGATGACCACAATGAGCAGCGATGTATGTCGAATGTATGTACCCATCGTGGTAAAATTCTGGTGGAGCATCAAGG
>JAGWYI010000724.1 GCA_018969455.1 Bacteroidota bacterium
AAATCAGGATGGATTACGATGATTTATAAAGATCGTTATGCACAAAATCGGGCGGTGTAAAGTATTTATACCCCATTGTGGAAAACTTAATTTTGCATATACCCTCTGGATGGTACATATTTGCCCTGGCAATGCTACCGCAATCTACCCCCTTTATCAAGTTATTGTCTGGCCTAAATAACACCTGGCATTTGTTTTGCCAGGAATAACCCCAACACCTTCATTCAAACTACTATTCATGAATTTTGCAAGTGCCGCGGCAGGCGCTTCTGCCCATATCGGTTCCAGCAACCACATGCTTACGCTCGAATTATTCACGCCACATGACGACGAACGCCCGGTTTACATTGCCGGGAATTTCAACGACTGGGTAGCCCGGGATGCTCGATATGAAATGAACAGAGTAAGGGAGGGACATTACCGTTTCTCCTTCAAGCACGCGTTGCCACGCAATGAGCCCTTTGAGTACAAATATACCAAAGGCGGCTGGGAATCAGAAGAACTCGGCGCCGACGGGTTTCCGCCTTCCAATCGAAGACTTGATGTGCCGCGCGGGAATGTAAGCGATCTGGTACCCGCCTGGAAACAACACAGTACCGATTATTTGCCGCAGTATTACCCTGATATTCAGGTGGTTGCCAAGCGATTTAATCTGCCGCAACTTCGCCGACGACGACGTATTTCGGTCCTTTTACCCTGGAATTACCATCAAAGCAACAAAAGATACCCCGTGTTGTATTTGCAAGACGGGCAAAACCTCTTTGAAGACGACGCTCCTTTCGGTACCTGGGGTGTAGACCGACAGCTGGCCGCACTGGCCATGCAGGGCAAAGGAGAAGTAATTGTGGTAGCCATCGACCATGGCGGCAAGGAGCGGATTCGCGAATTTATGCCTTACGACAGCCCCCGTTGGGGCGATGGGTTGGGCGAAGCTTATGCACGCTTTCTGGCCGAAACCCTCAAGCCATACATCGACAACAATTTCCGCACCCTTTCGGGCCGCGAAAGCACCGGTATTGGAGGCAGCAGTATGGGCGGACTTATCTCGGTTTTTGCCGGAATGTTGTTTCCTCAGGTGTTTTCCAAATTCATGATTTTTTCGCCATCACTTTGGGTTTCACCGCGCATTTATCAGGATTCGAGCCATTTTTCCAAATATCCCCCCACCAAAGTGTACCTCTATGCCGGTGAACGCGAAGGCGCCAATACGGTGCAAAATGTCAAACGCTTTAAAGAAGCCATTGAACACCGACCCATGCCTGCCGGCGCCTTGTACGTGCGCCTGGAGGTAGATCCGGATGGCTTGCACAATGAAGCGCGCTGGGGCGAAGAGTTTCCCAAAGCAATGGAGTGGTTATACTAAAACATGCGTACTTTTCCCGAAAATTAATATCTTTCTATGGCAAGCACAAAAATTACAGTCAACTCCAACGGATCCCTCAAGGTAGAAGGCGATTTTATCATTGTAGACCCTCAAGGCAAGGAATACGGGTTGCAAGGCCGCACCACCCTGGGCCTTTGCCGCTGCGGTTTGTCGAAAAACAAACCTTTTTGCGACGGCGCGCACAATGGCCATTTAGACCATGAGGCTAACGCGTTTGATTTGCCGCCTAAAAAGAGCTAACGCTTTTAGGCATAAATTTAATCCGCACATTCAACGCTGTTTCAGTAGGGGCGTCCCTTGAAAGGCAGTACGTGCTTCAATTTAACTTATTGAATTGAAGTGGTTTATGTCAAATGGTTTTCACAAAAACACGCAGTGCCAAGTTTAAAATGCCAAGCACCTTACCTGGGCGTTTGTTGCAGGCAAGTACATATGTAGTATGGCTACTGATACTGTAATAAAAATATATGGATTTTAAAATAAAATACACCTTTACCGCAATGGTATGGCAATATGCCCCGCCTGGTGGATGGTTTTTTGTTTC
>JAGWYI010000063.1 GCA_018969455.1 Bacteroidota bacterium
TCATGCAAATTGTAAAGTGCACTTTACAATTTGCATGAAAATATCTATTTTTGTGTATGATTTATCGTAGCCTTACACCGCAAGTTCTTAAAGATTTAGCGTTTTTCCCAGTCGTTTCTATCATCGGGCCGCGTCAAGTGGGCAAAACCACTTTTGCCAAGCAACTGCAAGTGCCTGGTAACAAGCCGGTTATTTATTTAGATTTAGAATGGGAAGAAGACCGCGCAAAACTCCGTGACGCAGGCGCCTACCTATTGCAGCATGCGGACAAATGCGTGATCATCGATGAAGTACAAATTATGCCGAGTTTGTTTCCGATTTTGCGTTCGTTGATCGACCGAAATCGCGTGCCAGCCCGTTTTGTCCTGCTTGGCTCCTCCTCACCGGATTTATTGCGCAATTCAGCCGAATCACTTGCAGGCAGGATTGCTTACCATGAAATGTCGCCTTTTTCTTTGCTGGAAATTTGGGATAAGGATATCGTCAGGCAACACTGGTTTCGGGGCGGCTTCCCGGATGCCTTTTTGGCCCCCAATGACGAAATGGCGCTAAACTGGTTGAGGCAATTTTCTACCACTTTTGTGGAACGCGATCTGGCCCAAGTGATTGGGAAAGATATCAATGCGACAAATATGTTGCGTTTCATCCGCATGTTGGCGCATTTGCAGGGGCAGGTTTTAAACATCACGGAGTTGAGCAACTCCATGAATATCAGTCGGCCGACCGTTTCCAATTATTTAGATTTATTGGAAGGATCTTTTTTGACCCGGCAATTAGCGCCATTTTACGTGAATGCAGGGAAGCGGCTTACCAAAACACCCAAATTTTATTACCGCGATTCCGGTTTTTTTCATGCGCTCGCCCGCATACGTGATCGGGAAGACCTGTATGCGCACCCTGCTTTAGGCGCGTCCTGGGAGTCGTATGTCATTGAACAAATTTACCGCAGTGCCGGAAAATCCTGTGAATACTACTTCTACCGAACCGCTTCCGGCCATGAAGTAGATCTCGTGTTGATCACGCCTCGTTCGGAAAAAATATGTATTGAAATCAAATATTCCAATGCGCCGAATGTTGCGCGCGGCTTTTTCAGCAGCCTGGAAGATTTAAAACCGGTCGCCAGTTATATTATTACACCTGAGGCTGAGCAATACCGCCGTTCGGATGGAACGATTGTGACGAATATTCATCAGTTTTTAACGGAGGAGCTTGTGGAGTTTATGCGGTGAGGGTTGCCTACCCCTCATTGACTGATACCATTTTGCGGACGGCCCGTTACAGCCCTGCGTTTTTTGGCAAAAGACACCATTGAAGAGAAAATCCGCAGCCTGCAGGAGTGCAAATTGGCCCTGGGCAAAGAATTGTTCCGGGGGGGGAGAAGAAATGCCGCAATTGGATCGGGCAGATCTGGAAATGCTGTTGGGGTAATTTTTGAAAAGATAGACCGTGCATAAAGTTTATTTTCATGTATACTTTACGCCGCCAGCTTTTGTGCATAACGATCATTATAAATCAGCGAAATCCATCCAGATTTATCCACAAAATCCGGCGAATCCTGGTATAAATCAGCGAAATCCATCCAGATTTATCCACAAAATCCGGCGGTATAAAGTATATAATACGTAGCATTCTATCTATATTAAACGCCGGAAATTTATCACAGGTGTCCATTTCAGGCACGATATTCGCATTATTTCATAACAAGAAAGACTTTTAGCCCCAATACTTTCCAGAGAATAACCTACCTTTGGAAACCATAAAAAACTGAATTATAGGAAACGCCGCCTGAAAAGCCGTATAAATTGTCGCGCTGAATCCTGATTTTCAATGATTTAGTTTGAAGACTATGAGCCAAAGCCAGCGGCATGAACAATAAAGCAGTTTTTGAACCCTTCAAGCGCCAAACTACCTGTTTAAGCGATTTTTTCTATTTATCCATGAATACCCACGACAGTTTTTTCCAGTCTAGTACCAGCGTGGCTGAATTACAGATTACCAATGAAGCCGAAGCATGCGCTGCCGTATTGCTTGCCTGCCGCCGTTCCGATGAAATAGACGGCGCGCGCGGGAATGATGCATTTATTGCTACATTAAAAAATCGCAACATCTTTCTGGGGACCAAATACGAAGATCTAATTGGCGCCGCCGAACGGTATTTCGAGCAAGCAGGCAGCCCTGCCGCCTTGATCAACGCAGCACTTGGCGCCATTCGGGAACAAACTCGCCTGCCTTTGTTTTACCAATGCCTCGATATGATCCTGGCCGATGGCGTAGTTACCCCCCGGGAAGACAAGGTATTTCAATACTTGAAAGCCAAGTTCAAGGTAGAAGATGAAAAGGCATTTGAAGCCTTGGAGGTTTTGATGATCAAGAATTTATTGTAATTACCTCCAGGAAGCATTTAATGATTCAAGCACCTGTAGGGAGGGGGCCAATTCGTGTTGGGTCAGTTGATTCAAAGGTTTCGCAGTGGTATCCAGCATGGCATGGAGATCCGGTTGTTTTTGATCAATAAAAATCAAACCGGTTAATACCTCTCCTTTTGCCTTCGCCTCAAACACCCGATTCATGGCTAAATGCCGATCAAAAGGATCCCAGTTGGGCGCCAACTTGGCCAATTGAATAAAAGAACCATCATGCAGGGCCACCTGCAAAGCAGTACCGGGCATGTATTGTGCCGTAATTTCGGTCTGATAAGGTACAAAATCGAGGGCCGCTGTAGTTTCAAGATGCTCCCGGGTATAATCGTAAGATTTGGTAGAGCCCGGGTTGTTGTTGAACGTTACACAGGGAGAAATTACATCCAGAAGGGCAAAACCCGGGTGCGACATGGCAGCCTTTATCAGAGGGATGAGCTGATGCTTATCGCCGGAAAAACTGCGCGCCACGAAAGATGCGCCCATTTCGAGCGCCAATCCAGCCATATCAATACCTGCAAATTGGTTGGCATGCCCACTTTTATTGATGGAACCGGCATCGGCTGTTGCCGAATCCTGGCCTTTAGTGAGACCATAACAACCATTGTTCATCAAAATATAGGTGATGTTCAAATTGCGCCGAATGGCGTGTACAAACTGCCCCATTCCGATGGAAGCCGAATCGCCATCGCCCGATATCCCCAAATACATCAAATCGCGGTTGGCCAGGTTGGCGCCCGTGGCTACTGAAGGCATTCGACCATGTACCGAGTTGAATCCATGCGAATTATTGAGAAAATAGGCCGGTGTTTTGGAGGAGCACCCAATGCCCGAAAGTTTGGCAACCCGATGAGGCTCAATGTCCATTTCAAAACAAGCCTGAACAATGGCGCCACTCACCGAGTCGTGACCACAGCCCGCACAAAGGGTAGACAGGGCGCCCTCATAGTCCTGACGGGAATAGCCAATTTTGTTGGTTGGCAAATCGGGGTGACGAAAAACAGGACGGATAAAAGACATGGTATGTGTATTTTTGGAGGATCAACCCAGTTGCTCAACAACTGCATGTTCCTGAATGGATTTGAATATGTGATCGGCAGTGATGGGAAACCCATCATAATTCAATATTTTTACCAATTTGGCCGGGTTTATTTCAAGTTCATTGATCAGCAGGCTCCTTAATTGGGCATCACGGTTTTGTTCAACAACAAATACGCGGGAATGACGCGCAATAAAATGACGCACTGCATCCTGAAAAGGGAAAGCTCGGATGCGCATGGCATCGAGTCGAATGCCTTGGGAAGCCAGCAAATCAAGCGCTTCCAAGGTCGGATGGGTGGAGGTACCGAAAAACAACACAGCCATTTCCGATTGATCTTCTTCCTGATAAAACTCCGGAACGGGTACTTTTCCCTTGGCACTTTCCCACTTTAAGAGCAAGCGCTCTACGCTTTTTTGGTATGTGAGGGCATCTTCCGTATACCCGGCGTATTCATCGTGTGAAGTTCCGCGGGTAAAGTAGGCTCCTTTGCTCGGATGCGCCCCAGGAATGGTGCGATAAGGAATGCCATCGCCATCAACATCTTTGTACCGGCCGAAACGGGTTTGCAATTGCTCGAGGTCCTGCTCCGACAAAACCTTTCCGCGATGGTACACCCGGTGCGGGTCCCAACTGAAAGGCTCCGACATGGTTTCGTTCATCCCAAGTTCAAGATCCGTCATGACCAAAACGGGGGTTTGCAATTGCTCCGAAAGGTCGAAGGCATCTGCCGTAAAATCGAAGCATTCTTTCGGCGAATTGGGGAACAAAAGCACATGCTTGGTGTCGCCGTGCGAGGCATAGGCCGCGGCAATTAAATCAGATTGCTGGGTACGGGTTGGCATCCCGGTGGAGGGGCCGCCACGCTGCACATCGATCAAAACAGCAGGTATTTCGGCAAAATAGGCGAGGCCCAGAAACTCACTCATGAGCGATACGCCCGGGCCGCTGGTAGCGGTAAATGCCCTTGCCCCGTTCCACATGGCGCCAATTACAACCCCGATTGCGGCCAATTCATCTTCCATTTGGATGATGGCTACATTTTTTTTACCCGTCTCAGGGTCTATGCGGTACTTATTGGCAAATTTTTCAAAAGCTTGCACCAACGATGTAGAAGGCGTAATCGGGTACCAGGCAGCAACAGTAGCACCGGCATACAGCGCACCCAGGCCACAGGCAGTATTTCCATCTACCAATATTTGCGTGCCTACCTTGTTGCGGCGCTCAAGTCTGAGTCCCAGAGGACAGTCAAAGTGATTTTTTGCATAATCTATCCCCATGTTCAAGGCCTCCAGATTGGGGGTAATCAGTTTGTCCTTACCCTTAAACTGCTCCCGAATGATCCCCTCCATCACGCTGTATTCGATATCGAGCAGGGCCGTCAGAGCGCCTACATAGATCATGTTTTTGAGCAATTGTCGCTGACGGGGATCAGAAAAATGTTCCATGCATAGTTGCATCATAGGCACCCCCAAAACATGAATGTCGCTGCGGTCAAGTTCCTTGGGTAAGGCCTTCGTGCTGTCAAACAGAAAATAACCGCCCTGGCGTACAGAAGCAAAATCACGTGTCATACTTTGCGGGTTGACACTCACCATAATGTCTATCCCGGCGCGGCGCCCCAGATAGCCATTTTCATTTACACGCACCTCATACCAGGTTGGCAAACCCTGAATATTGGATGGGAAAATGTTCTTGGGCGAAACCGGGATGCCCATTCTGAAGATGGCTTTAGCAAACATGGTATTTGCGCTGGCCGATCCGGTGCCGTTTACATTGGCAAAACGCACCACAAAATCGTTCAGTCCACTCAACTTATGCATATTGGAAAGCTCCTGCTTTTGTTTCGTTATACAAATATTTTTGCATGTCCCAGGCTGCAGTCGGGCAACGTTCGGCGCACAAACCGCAATGCAGACACACATTTTCATCTTTTATCATGACGCGCATGGTTTTCAACGGACCAGAAACGTACAAACTTTGGTCCTTTTGATCGGCAGGCGCACTCAGACGCTGGCGCAAATCTGCCTCTTCGCCATTTTCGGTAAAGGTGATGCAGGATGTAGGGCACACATCCACGCAAGCATCGCATTCAATGCATCGGGTGTCGCTAAACACGGTTTGCACATCACAATTGAGGCAACGCTGGGCCTCCTGAAAGGCTGTTTCTGCATTGAAGCCCAGTTCCACTTCTACAAGCCGGTCGTGCAAGGCCGCTTTTTTGTCTACATGGGGCACCTTATATCGAGCGTCTTCTACCACGGCACTGTCATAAATCCACTCGTGTATCCCCATTTTCTGGTGAATCAAATTGGTGCGCGGAGCTGGCCGCTGGCGTACATCGCTGCCCTGGCAGAATAAATCGATGGATATGGCAGCCTGATGCCCTTGGGCAACAGCGGTAATGACGTTTTTAGGTCCCATGGCAGCATCGCCTCCAAAAAAAACCTTGGGCAAGGTAGACTGGAAGGTAACTTTGTTGAGCACCGGCAGATCCCATCGATCGAACTCGATGCCCAGATCGCGCTCAATCCAGGGAAAACTGTTTTCCTGACCCACCGCAACCAGCACATCATCAGCAGGAAAAAAGACATCGGGTGCGCCGGTTGGCTCCAGCCGGCGTTTACCGTTTTCATCATAACGGGCCTCCACAATTTCAAACATCATACCTGCCAAGCGGCCATTTTCCATCACAAAGGATTTGGGTACATGACAATTGAAAAATGGAATGTCCTCATGCTGGGCATCTTCAATTTCCCAGGGGGATGCTTTCATGTCGGAAAACGGGCTTCTGACCACCACTTTTACATCTATACCTCCCAAACGCCGGGCAGTGCGACAACAGTCCATGGCTGTATTGCCACCGCCAAGCACCAACACCCTTTTCCCAATTTTGGTCGTATGGCCAAAGGCCACGCTCGCCAACCACTGAATGCCTGTATGCACCTGATCGCTCACGGCGGCCCGATGCTCCAACTCCCACAAATCACGGCCTTTGGGCGCCCCGGTGCCCACAAACACGGCATCGTAATCTTTATCCAAAATGGATTTCAGGCTGGAAACATAGGTGTTGAAATGGGCAGATATACCCATGTTCAACACATAACCCACCTCCTCGTTTAACACGGCTTCCGGCAAGCGAAAGGATGGAATCTGACTGCGCATCATGCCGCCGCCAGCCCGCTGGTCGTCATATAGGTCAATTTCGTACCCCAAAGGAGCCAGGTCGCGCGCAACGGTAAGCGATGCCGGCCCCCCGCCGATCAGGGCAATGCGCTTGCCGTTTTTTTGCGCCGGAATAGAAGGCATCAAGTGCGATACCGCACCTTTGTTGTCGGCCGCTACCCGCTTAAGACGACAAATGGCTACCGGTTCCGCTTCCACACGCCCTCGCCGACAAGCCGGCTCGCAGGGCCGATCGCAAGTGCGACCCAGAACGCCTGGAAATACATTTGATTCCCAGTTAACCATGTATGCCTCTGTATAACGGCCAGCAGCAATCAGACGAATGTACTCCGGCACAGGGGTGTGGGCTGGACAGGCATATTGACAATCCACAACTTTGTGGAAATATTCAGGATCCTGGATGTCGGTTGCTTTCACAAGTAATACTTTTTATAACCAATAATATGGGATCCAAATGTATATGGATCAAATTTATTTTGCGCTTTTTAGGATAAATAATTTTTAATTTGCCGCAGGAAATACAAATATTTTTATTTGGACTTACTTGAAGGAAGCCTCAAAATGGGGATAAGAGGCGTAAAATGCTTACTTTTGGCGTACCAAACGCCGACTATACTGGAAGCAGCTGTTTTTGCCAAATCCAAATAAAATTAGGGGAAATAATAAAAATCGCCCGCCTTCAACCGCACACCTGTCCATGTGGGGAAGCGCTACCGATGCAAAACATGCAGGAAATTTAGGCTCCCTGGTCTTGCATCGGTGCCATAAATTGGGCATCAGCCTAGTGCCGACCCCATAATTCCACAATTCCTTTCCGGTTGGCAATGTTCTTGGTATCGTACCAGAAAACAACTTTTTTAATCACCCGTTTGTTGCCGGGCAAATCGATAACCCGGCTTTCACTACCGGCTGCAAAATTGTTGCGCAATTCAAACTCTTCCACATCGCCATTTCCAAAAGTAACTACCAGCTTTTTCATGTTGATGGGGGCTTTTTTTACCTTAATTTGCAAAGCAGTAAAAACACCCTCCGCGCGGGTAATGATGATTTCGTCTCGATCGAGCGAATAGTTTACCTTGCGCATGCCCAGCATTTCCCAAGGCCCCCAGGCGGCTGTTTTCAGGGTAGTAAAAGAAAAAGCAAAACCCGCAATGGCCAACAAAGCCACCGCTTTTGACATAGAAATCATTTGTTTCATACAATTTGAATTGAAAAGGTTTTTGAATGCAAATACAACGCAGCGGCCTGTTTTTTCGTCTAAAGGAAAATTTAAACCCGCATGCTTTTTTTAAAACCGCTCATAAAGGGTGGCGCTTTCGCAAAATTCGGCACATTTCTGCTGTTTACTGCGTGGGTATGGCCCGTCATGGCGCCTGCCCAAGCCTGGTCGTTGCAGTTTGTTTCTGACCCCTCCAACCAAACGGCAGTAAAAAGCATTCTAAAAGGCTTTCAGGCTCGGAACATTGAAAATGGAAAATGGCAGTTTCAATTACCCGATTCCAGCGCCATGGCATCACTTCTGCAAAAAATCAAACTGGAGGCGCAAAACCAATCCTTCCTGAGCGCCGAAACTGACACCTTTTTTTGTACAGGTCACAATTGTACGGCATTTTTTTCCTTGGGCCCTTCCATCCACTGGATACATCTGGAAGCATTAAAGCATAGTTTACCCGAAAATTGGTGGTGGGCTGCGGGATATCGGGAAAAATTTTACAAAAACCGGCCGTTTTCCACCGCCCAATTTCTCAAATTGCAACAGAATCTGCTAGAAACAGCCGAAAATGCCGGTTTCCCTTTTGCAAAAGTACAACTCGAAATAATTGGAATCGATACCAGCGGCGGCATCCAGGGGCAATTGAAAATCCTAACGGGCCGGGCCATCCAGTTTGGCGAAATACGCATCAACGGCGACCTCAAATTGCCCAAATCCTACCTCTATAATTTTCTGGGACTGCAAAAAGGCGCTCCCTACAGCCGGGTACAAGTGTTGCGCTTGCGCGACCAATTGCGCGGACTCCCGTTTGTTGATCAAACAGGAAACCCGGTTGTACAATTTGTGGGCAACGAAGCCAACATCAATTTGTTCCTGAATAAAAAACGAGCCAGTCGCTTCGATTTCATTTTAGGTATTTTGCCTCAAACCAACGGCGGCGCCTTGCTCACGGGCAATCTGAATGCCGCGTTTCAAAACGTATTGAATTGGGGCGAGCACTTCTCCGCCGAGTTTGAGCGCCTGAAACCCGAAACCCAACGCATGGAAGTACAAACTGGTTTGCCCTTCCTGCTTGGGTATCCACTCGGAGTAGATGGGCAGTTTCGCATTTACAAACGCGACAGCACCTGGGTAGATGCACAGGGCGAACTCGGAATTCAATATTTCTTTTCGGGAAATAACACCCTCCGACTGCTGTGGGAAAACCGAAGCTCCAGCCTCCAAAAGGTCGATACCCTCCAGGTAATTCAAAACAGAAACCTGCCTCCTAATCTCGATTTTCGTCAAAATGGATTCGGACTGGAGTGCATTTACAGCAATCTTGATTATAAATTCAACCCCCGCAAGGGCTGGTACCTTCAGGCAAAAGCGGTAGCAGCCTATAATAATGTGTTGCGAAACACCCAAATTGAGGAAATTCGCACCGGAGAAAGCCCGACCTTCTCTTACAAAAGTTTATATGATTCCATAGCAGGAAAAGTGCGGCGTTACAGGGCCGAATTGCAGGTGGAAAAGTACTTTCCTTTTGCCCGTCGCGCAACCCTCAAATGCAGCCTTCGAGCGGGCGGACTTTTTTCGGCCAAGCCCGTCTTCAGCAATGAACAATACCGATTGGGCGGCAACAAACGCCTGCGAGGCTTTAATGAAGAAAGCCTGTTTGCCACCCGATTTGCGCTGGCAAGTGCCGAATTGAGGCTTCTCCTGGGCGCCAATGCCTATCTGGCAACTTTTGCCGATTATGCCTACATCGAAAACATTACGCGCCGCACCCGAGCCTTTAGCCGACCTTCCGGAATCGGCGCTGGGATGAATTTCGAAACCAAAGCAGGTATCTTTGGAATCACCCTTGCTGTCGGACAAGCCGATACCAGACAGGGATTTGATTTTCGGGCCGCCAAGTTCCATCTCGGATATGTAAGCTTGTTCTGAAAATAACGCTTGGAAACTGTTTAAAAACCGTTTCTTATCCGAATGGCTCCCATCTACCTGCAATTTTAGCCCAAAACAAACCACAAAATGGCCGTATCTTTGCCATGCCTATGGTTCAACTTTCGGTCGTTATCATCACCTTCAATGAAGCCCGCAACATCGGCCGCTGTATCGATTCCGTGCAAGCCATTGCCGATGAAATAGTTGTGGTTGATTCGTTTTCAAAAGACGAAACGGAAGCAATCTGCCAAAAAAAGGGCGTTCGCTTTATTCAACATGCCTTTGAAGGCCATATTGAACAAAAAAACTGGGCCTTACAACAAGCAACATTCCCCTATATACTCTCCCTCGATGCCGACGAAGCCCTAAGCCCCGAACTCGCCGATAACATTCGAATCACCAAGCAATCCTGGAAATATGACGGATACTGCATGAACCGCCGCACCAATTACTGCGGAAAATGGATCCGACACAGCGGATGGTATCCCGATCGCAAGTTGCGTCTGTTCGACCGACGAAAAGGACATTGGGGCGGATTTAATCCACATGACCGGGTAGAAATGAACCCCAAAACCGCACCCAAATGGCTAAAAGGCGATCTGCTGCATTATAGCTACTATTCGGTAGATGAACATTATGCGCGCGCACGAAAATACGCCCAAATTGCAGCGCAAGCCCGACGCAATGCAGGAAAACACAACTTCTGGCTGCACGCTCTCCTTAATCCACCCGCCAAATTCCTGCGCAATTATTTGATCAAATTCGGTTTTCTCGACGGAAAAGCAGGCCTAACCATCGCCTGGATCTCCGCATTGGAAACTTATTGGAAATATACCACAAAACCCTGAATCAGCCTTTGTTTTCAAAAGCACGCATTAAAATTTCAAATCGTTTTATACAAGAAGCGGCCAATTACCGCGTTCTTTGTAAAAATTTTATTCAATGAACCGTTTTTTCTTCCTTTTCTTCCTGGCCGCTCTGGCTTCCTGCGCCCACAGCAATAAATCCCAAAACACGCACCAGGCGCCTACCCAAATGAAAAATGCACCGGTGAGCAGTGCAAACGGCATTGCCTGGCGCCATTCCGACAAACTGGCGCCCGTGTTGGAAGAAGCCCAAAAACTGAAAAAACCGGTTTTCCTGGAATTTTACGCTACCTGGTGCGGTCCCTGCAAGGTGATGGAACGCGAGGTGTTTAGCAAACCTGAAGTATACAACTACCTCAATGCCAATTTCATCAACTACCACGTGGATGTCGATTCTCCCAACGGACGCACCATTTCAGAAATTTATGAAATTAAAGGTATGCCAACTGTGGTTTTTGTCGACCCCAAAGGTGTAGTTATAGAACGCGAACTGGGACTGATCACCACCAACCGGTTCAAGCAGGTTGCAGAAGCTGCGCTTGCCAAAATGAAATAATCAAATCTTACCCATTCGCATAAAAATCGGAAAATGCACAACGCGTGTGGGCGCATGGCCCCATGCCTTGGTAAATTGTGACTCCATTTGCAATACCGGATCGCGCTGCTCGCTGCGTATATAGTGCTGAACCGCCGACCATGAGGCCAAAAAACCAAGCAATTGCCCCAGCGTCCATTCATATTGCATGTCTAACTCTTGACACAATATCTCATCCATTGGAAAAGGCATATCCCGATAATGCCGATCTACCAAAGCCCGTTCTGCATCCCAATAAGCACCCAACAACCCATGATATAACTCCCCAATCGCTGCGTCAAGGTCTGAATCCCTGAATTGTAAAAGTCCATACCCAAACAACACCAGCAACCCGCCAGGACGCAACACCCGGAGCACTTCAGGGTAAAATGCATCCAACTTAAACCAGTGCGCAGCCTGCCCCGCAATTACCAAATCAAAGGAGGCATCGGCTGCGCCCGAGTTTTCAGCCGACGCAACAGCATACCGCACATTGGAAATGGGTGGAGCCTGCTCGAGTTGCCGGGCACTGATGTCGGTGGCAAACACCGTACGGAAACGACGCGACAATGCCTGGGCTACCTGCCCGTTACCAGTTCCCACATCCCAGACAGAATCAAAATGGCTCAATTGCTTGTATATACAATCATACAACGAATCGGGATATTGCGGCCGAAACTGTGCATACAAAGCAGACTGTGAAGAAAAATTGTCTTTCAAAATAGCTGGAATTTGTTTGAGCAAATAAAAGGGGTACAAAAGCGGGTGAAAGATAAGGTACATTGCCAAGCCAAGGACCAATTTTTTAATCATCTAGGCCAAGGGCCAAACACAAAAGCGCGCAGCCTGCAGAAAACAACAGAGGATGGAAAGAAGTCAAATTATATCAACATCTTAAAATCTCCTAACAAGACATAAGTTATTTTTTATTAAACTTTTAAACATTAATAAATTATAAATA
>JAGWYI010000725.1 GCA_018969455.1 Bacteroidota bacterium
CGGTTTATGGCAAAAGCCACCAAAACCAAAATGGCGCAGTCGATGCAAAAACAACTGGATAAAATCGAACGCATCGAAATTGAAGATACCGATACCGCTTCGATGATTATCCGATTCCCGCCGCCGCCACGCTCCGGTGAAATCGCCGCCAAAGCCAGCAAAATGACCAAAAAATACGGCAATTCGGTGATTCTTGATCAGGTGGATTTTACCATTCTCCGAGGAGAACGCGTGGCTTTTGTCGGTCAAAACGGTCAGGGTAAAACTACGCTCGCCAAAATCCTTTGCGGACTCGAACCCGCTAGCGAGGGTGAAGCTTCCCTCGGCTACAATGTGCATCTGGGTTATTATGCCCAAAATCAAGCCGAAACACTCGACCCCAAAATTACCCTCATCGAAACCATGGAGAAATACGCCCCACCCGAAATGCGTACTAAATTGAGGGCTATTCTGGGGGCTTTCCTGTTCAGCGGCGCCGATGTAGATAAAAAAGTGGTCGCACTCTCCGGCGGTGAACGCGCACGACTCGCCATGGCATGCATGCTGCTTCGACCCATTAATCTGTTGGTGCTCGACGAACCTACCAACCACCTCGATATGCTCTCCAAAGAGGTGCTCAAACAAGCACTCCTCGATTTCGAAGGAACGCTGCTGGTGGTGAGCCACGATCGCGAATTCCTGACCGACTTGACCAACAGAACCATTGAGTTTCGAGACAGGAAGTTAACCGAGTACCTGGGTGATGTGAATTATTTCCTCGAAAAACGCAAACTCGACAACATGCGCGCCGTGGAAATGCGTACGGTTTCCAGCCAAAACGCTCCAAAAGTACTCGACGCCGAAGAAAAGAAAGCGCTGCAACGAAATATCCAAAAATTCGAAAAACGAATCGCCGAACTGGAAAAAGAAATCAAATCCATCGAAACAAATATGGAACAACCCGATTTCTATTCCAGCCCTACAGCCGATTCGATCCTGAAAAAATACGATGCCCTTAAGTCGGAACTCGATCAGGCTTTTGGCAATTGGGAAATGGCGCTGGAACAAATGGGAGCCTGAACTCCAGTCGCGTATCAACCCCCTTGGGTTGTTCATCCCGAAACTGGCCTCCATTCCATCAGGTTTTAGTCCGAAAACAAATCCAATTATCCGCAGCACCTTGCCTGTATTCCCAAAAAACGCGCATGAATGGCGTGCGTAGTTGGTTTTTTGTATTTTGTCTATTTTTTAAAGGCTTGTTGCAGCTTTTAGGTCCATTTTCGTTTCTAAGAAACTGTTTTAAAACTGTTTCTAAGATATTGTTTTCCTTCTAAACGCTTTTGGGGCTATGAACTGCAAAAACTGGATCTTTCTCGCATTTGCCTGGCTGTTGCCAAACTTATTCTGGGCGCAGGATGGGTTAAATGGTGTCTATTTTTCCGGAACCCGTTTTGATAATTACGTCCGATCCCAAACCGATAAATCCATTGATTTCGACTGGCCTCGCAATACATCGCCAGGCCCCCAAATGCCGGCTTCCTATTTTTCGGTGCGCTGGACGGGTTTTATTACCCCCGAAAAAACAGGTTTGTACCAATTCACCGCACTGGTGGATGATGGCATCCGTTTGTATATCGACAACCGGCTGGTGATGGATGCCTGGGATTTACATGACTCCGAACGATTTACCGGAAATACCAACCTGATCGCAGGAGTTTCCTATCCCATTAAAGTGGAGTATTTTAATGATATGTTTGAAGGGGAAATTCACCTGAAATGGAAAATACCGGGAAAAGATAATTTTCAAGTCATAGAACCCGCCTTTTTTTCCCGAAAACCCAAACAAAATCAACCCATAATCCCCGCCAAACCCCTTCCAAAACCTCAGCCCGCACCCAAAACAAAACCCCGCCCGGCAGAACCCGAGGTCACCGCAAAACCG
>JAGWYI010000064.1 GCA_018969455.1 Bacteroidota bacterium
TGCCATAAAAATGCAGTTGATGCGTGCCAAACAAAAAGTTCAAATGGTACACGACGAACTGTATACCGACAGTCCGCTTGAAGCATTGAGCGGCCTGTAAATTGAACCTTTTAAAACAGAACAGGGGTACATGGTCAACAATTTCCAGAAAATAATAGAAGAGCGGGAGCACCTGTTACCTCCGGAGCTGGAAGACCGCATTACGCTACATCTTGGCACTTTTTCGGTGCTTGGCAAGGTGCTGGAATTGTATGTACCCCACATACTTCAAACCATGGTGCGTATGGCGGGCGGTGATGAACTGCCTTGCATACGCGCGCGCAAGCATTCCGATGATCCGCCCTGGCGAAAGGCGCCCGAGCCTGGCCAGCCCAAACGAGTTGACTAAATGCGGTAGCGCAAATGAATTGATATTGAAAACAATCAGAATATGGGAAATTTATTGCTTTTCTTTTTTTTTCAAGCTAATCCCGATGGTGACAAACCAGGCCATACACCACTTGACGAGTTATTCCTTCAATTTGCGGCATTTTTTCCCAAAATGGTGGGTGCGCTGGTAATTCTTCTGATTGGTTGGCTGGTTGCAAAACTTGTGAAGAAACTTTTAACAAAATTATTGGAGAAAATTGGCATTGATCGCTTCGCGGAGATGCTGAATGAAATTGATCTGGTGCGCAACAGCGGCATGGAGGTAAAGTTATCTACGGTTTTGGGCCAGGTGGTATATTATGTGATGATGCTCATTTTTGTGATTACAGCCACAGAGGCCTTGGGGGTTCAGGCTGTAACCAAACTTGTAACAGATGCCCTCAATTATTTGCCCTATATTTTTTCGGCATCGGTGGTATTCTTGTTGGGGTTATTTTTGGCCGATATGGTAAAAGGACTTGTCAAAACCGTTTGTTTGTCCTTGGGCCTGCCTTCAGCCGGTATGATAGCCAATGGTGTTTTTTACTTCCTGCTGATAACCGTAGGCATCAGTGCTTTGGCTCAGGCACAAATAAATACCAATTTTATTTCGGCCAATATTACTGTAATTATAGGCGCAGTTGCACTCGCATTCTCTTTGGGTTACGGATTTGCATCGCGCGACCTCATGGCCAACTACCTGGCTGGCTATTACAATAAAAACAAAATCCGGGTAGGGGATGAAGTTCGGATCAGCGGAGAACGGGGAAAAGTGGTGATGATTGATGCCAGTTCGGTGTTTTTGCAAACTGCCGACCGGGCCGTTATTATTCCCCTTTCCAAGCTCGTCAATGAAACAATTGAAGTTTTTTATCCGGAAGCCCAAACAGACGCCCTGCTCGAAAGCGGTTCGGAACCCGAAAACAGTAATCCAATCACATAACCTTTTTATTGCATGAAATTTCTACTCTCAACTTGGATCGTTCTGATCTGTTTTGCATTCACCCTTAATGCCCAGGAAGATGCCCGAACCACTGCCATCGAGGAGGCCGCTATGAAAGCCGACACCGGCTGGACCAAAGGCGGAAGCCTGGGGTTTGACCTGTCGGGCCTGGGATTATTCAATCCGAAACAAGGCGCTGGCGGCAACCGTTTTGGAATTGGCCTGGTTACCACACTAACAGCCAATTACAAATCGAAAAAGCTGTTTTGGAGCAACATGCTGGATGCGCGTATTGGCGTTCAACGGGTTACCGTTCCAGTTACCGAACCAGTGGTCACAACACGTAAAGACTGGATCAAAAATCTGGACTTGATTCGACTGAACTCCCGCGTGGGTTACCTCGTAGCCGGAAATAAATTATTTGCAGCAGTTGACCTTGTTGCTGAATCAATTTTACTACCGCTTTACCCTGGAAATACCGTAAAACCGGTAACAAAAGGCGACAAACCTCAGGCAAAATTTTTAAGTCCACTCACAGTTGACATCGCCCCGGGTATTGCCTACAATCCCAATGCACAGTTTGCATTTTTCTTTTCGCCATTTGCAACACGTTACATCTTGGTATCCGATGACAGCATCAATCAGTTGTACATCCACATCTCGAAAGAATCCTTAACTGGCAGTAACTACTTCTTGGGTTTGGGTTCTAAACTGCGCGCGGCTTATGTAAACAAATTCCTTAAAGACCGAATTGCTGTCAACAGCAGCCTGAGCTTATATTCCAATTATTTGAAGGGCCCACAGAATATTGATGTTTTGTGGACAAATGTTGTTGATTTTCAATTGATTAAAGGACTCTCGCTTTCTCTCCTGGGAGAACTTTTTTACGACAATGATGTAAAAGTACAGATCGATCGAAACAAAAATGGCATATTTGGGGAAAAGGCCTTCAACGAGTTTGCTCCAGCAGCATCGCTCACAGGATCCTTTATGCTCAAATATACCCGGATATTCTAGCAAGCGATTGCGGCAGATATGAAAAACTGCCGCAATCACTTTTTATAGCCTGTGCTGCCGGGTTTGGAATATGGCCTGTGCAGCAGCACCCTTAATACCAATCTGCACCGTGCCTATCCGTAACTTGGAAACCTGATTGGCGCTGCAATAGAAATACAGGATTGGAAACTCCAAAGCAATGAAAATGGGCGAATGAACGTTTCAGCGAAGCAGAAACCAGATTCTTCTTATGCGCATATTAATGGTTTGTTTGGGTAATATTTGCCGCAGCCCCCTCGCAGAAGGCATTTTACAGCATTTGGCCGACTCCAGGGCCCTAAACTGGCAAGTGGATAGTGCAGGAACGGGGTCGTGGCATGTAGGCGATCCGCCCGACCAGAGGTCCATTTCAGTTGCAAGACTGCATGGAATTGATATTGGGAAGCAGCGTGGACGCCAAATTCGGGCACAGGATCTTGATGTTTTTGACCGAATTTTTGTGATGGATCTTCAGAACCAACGCGATGTATTGCGCTTGTGCCAAACCGAAACGCAACAAAACAAAGTAGAACTGATTCTTGAATCTGTGGCGCCAGGCACGTCGGCCATTGTTCCCGATCCTTACTATGACGACAATGCATTTGAACCTACCTATCAATTGCTATGGGAAGCCTGTACGGGCATTATTGAACGATTTTCCTAAACATGCATGCGGTATTTTCTGACACTCGCTTACCACGGCAACGCCTTTATGGGCTGGCAGAAACAGCCCGATTCGATTTCGGTACAGGAAACGCTGGAAAAAAGCATTGAAACCCTTTTACAACAACCTACGGCTATTACAGGTTGCGGCAGAACCGATACTGGAGTGCATGCCCGATATTATGTTGCCCATTTTGATGCAGAACAGCCTTTACCTGAACGATTTTTAATTGGCCTAAATGCAGTGCTTCCCCCTTCTATTGCCGTTTTTTCGGTGCACCTTATGCATACCGATGCACACGCTCGGTATGATGCCTATGAACGCAGTTATCGATATTATATAAGTCTCCATAAAGATCCTTTCCGTACAGAAACAGCCTGGTTTTATCCGCAACATAAAAAACTGGATATAAACCGGATGCAAGCACTGGCTGAATTGTTGCCCAATTACAAGGCTTTTTATCCTTTTTGCAAATCGTACAGTGGCGTAACCCATTACAATTGTGCAATGAAAAGTGCCGAATGGCGTCTGAACCCATCCGAATATACCCTGGAATTTGAAATCACAGCCAATCGATTTTTACGGGGCATGGTGCGGCTAATTGTAGGCGCTTCCATTCAGGTAGGAATCGGACAAATTCCGCTCGAAGCGGTGGTCGAAGCCCTGGAAACGCAAAAGCCCCTGGAAAAACGCTTGAGCGTTCCTCCCGAAGGGCTTTTTCTGACGGATGTGAAATATCCGTATAATTTGGATTAATGGCAATCATAGCCCGCTTTGGGCACCGCCGAATTCCAAAGGGAGAGATCGAGATGCAAACCGCGCTGGATTAAAAGCAAGCCGACAAAGCCAAGTAAAATGGGTTGCCAAAAGCGCATACGGGCGCGCAAAAGCTTGCTGAAATTATGTCCTGTAAAATGTACACTTAACAACAAGGGCAGGGTCCCCAGTCCAAATAATGCCATAAACAAAGCCCCGCCAACAACATCGGTACTGGCAACAGCGCCTGCCAAGGCCGCATAAACCATACCACAAGGTAAAAATCCGTGAAGCATCCCCATGCCAAAAACTGCCGAATACCCATGCCGTTGTAACAAATTACCCATCCTTTTTTGAATCCCTTTGGTAAATTGCCCAAAACCGGGAACCTGACTGATTAGCCGTTCAAAGCGCCAGGCAGTAATGGCAATCAAAAGCATTAATACCCCTGCCCCGGTAGATAAGGCTTGTTGAACACCCGCCAAGGCTATTCCTTTACCAAGTAACCCAAATAACATTCCCAAAATGACATAGGAAAGTACCCGCGCTGCCTGGTAAATAAATATGCTTGCATTACCTCTGCCCTGCAAGGGCAAGGCGAGTATCAGCGGACCACACATGCCTACGCAATGCAAACTACCAGCAAAACCCAGTAATAGAGGCGCATACATATATTTTAATCTAAATATCAAATGTTGTAGTGTAATAGTAGGGCCCGCCATCAGCTTCCCACTCCAATTCGATATGCCAACGGCCTTTATGTAGTTGGGCAGTAGGAACCATCACTTTGCCGTGGTTGTCGGGATTGATGGCAACACTAAAGTCATCACCTACTTCGGCAGCGCGGAAGAACTTGCAGTTGCCGGAACGAACCTGCATGCCATCAGGGAATTGCACAAGCAATGTATTACCCTGCTGATCGGCTGTAATTTGAGGCAATGTGCTCAATTTGGCGGTATTCTGTTTTTTTTCTAATCGGGCCTGATATTTTAAATCAAGATCGTAATAGTTTTTATCTACCAAACCCGGGTCATATCGGCGCGACATAAAAACCGCCGTCAGCATAGCGCCGGCAAAAAGGCTGTAAACCAGTGCAATTCCGGTTCCCCAAGAAATTTTCATCATGACAGGTTGTTAAAGTGTGAAACCAATTTTTTATTGTTGAGTCGGCGCCGATTCGTTGGCCGGATGTTCCATCTTGGGCAAAGGTCCATTTGGCCCCATGAAATTGGTGGTAACCCGATCTATCCGTTTATCGCCAGAATATACTTCAATGATAATGGGGGTTTTATGTCCGGTAAGCTTTTCCTGTGGCATTTCAATAAAGAATGCACCTTCGGTTTTGCTGCTTTTGGGGATGTTATCATGTGCCTGACCAATTCGCTTAATAACCGCTCCCGGAGTCACAGCCTTCATGGTAAAAGGCATTTCCTTGTTTGTTTTATTAATGATTACATAGGAATACAGGTTGGTCAGATGCGTATCGTCGGTTTGTTGGTACAACTGCCCTGGCGCGCGCAGGATGATGGATTCAATACTACCGCGGTTGGCAAGTAAAGCCACATCCAGAATGAGGAGTGCAGAAAGGAATGCCGTGTAAGCCCAAACCCGTGGGGTAAATATTTTGCGTTTCCCCGATTCAATGCCTGTCATCGAATCGTAGCGTACCAAACCGCGTGGTCGGTGAATTTTATCCATCACTTCGTCACAAGCATCAATACAAGCGGTACAGTTGGTGCATTCCAATTGTGTACCATTGCGAATATCAATGCCTGTTGGGCATACAGCGACACAAAGTTTACAGTCTATGCAATCCCCCTTGGGTTGTCCGTCGATACCGATACGCAGGGAAGATGCACTGTCGCCGACGCTGTTTTTTATTGCTTCGATGGGATTGGCACTTGTTTCCTGGGTTTCAATGCTTTGCTTTTTCAATTTGCCCCGGGGTTCGCCCCGCAAAGGATCATAAGCAACTACAATTGAGTCTTTTACCAGCAACACACTTTGCAAGCGGCCATAGGGACAAATGGTCGTGCAAATCTGTTCTCGCATTCGGGCAAATGTGAAATAAAAAACCCCGGAAAAAATCAACATGGCGATAAATCCGCCAATATGCTCAGACAATGGATCGCGGATGATGTGAAGCACACTATCCATGCTGATGATGTAGGCCAGGAAGTAATTGGCAAAAACCACCGCAATACCAAAGAAAATAAGATGTTTTAGGGTCTTTTTCCTGATTTTCTCTGCAGTCCACGGGCTGTTGTCGAGCCTTCGCATTGCGGGCGCATCGCCCTCGATCCAGTATTCAATTTTTCGGAAAATCATTTCCATAAATACCGTTTGGGGGCACACCCATCCGCAAAAAAGCCGGCCGAATACCACGGTAAAAAGGATGATGAATACAATAAAGGTAAGCATGGCCAGCACAAACAAGTGAAAATCCTGCGGGGTAAACAGGATTCCGAAAAGCACAAATTTGCGTTCAAGAACATTGAACAGCAAAAACTGCTCGCCATCAATTTTGATAAACGGCATCGACAGGAAAAAGGCCAGAAAAACCAGCGTAACAATGCTTCGGGCGTTGTAGAAGCGGCCTTTCGGCTTTTTGGGGTATAGCCAAATGCGCTTGCCCGCTGTATCTACAGTTGAAATGTGGTCGCGGTACGCTTCCGTATCCTCAATTACCGCATGAAAAGGTTCCTGAACCATGACTTTATCCTGTAAAAATGATCTTGAAAATTATGGCTGCAAGTTCAGGGCATTGAGTCGTGTGTAAAGTGACCTCCATCACAAACTGAAATGATGTTGGTCAAAAAAAGGCAGCCAGGTGGATTTCCTGGCTGCCTTGGGGAGATTCGGCAAAAAAATGCAATTACTTGGTAGTGCTGGGCAGTGCTTCCTTCGCGGTGCTGTCGGGTTTGGCAGTAGCTTCTTCTTTCCAGATTTCGCCTTGTGGTGCTTTTGGATTAGGCGGATTGGTGCCTTTTAGTGTCAGGATATAACTGGCCACTTTTTGCATATCAGATGGTTTCAGCTGAGCCGACCAGGAAATCATTCCTTTTTCAGGCACACCGTATTTAATGGTTTTGAATACGTTTTTGATGCCTCCTCCATGCAACCAATACTCGTCGGTCAGGTTGGGGCCAACGCCCCCTTCCCCTTTTGCGCCGTGACAAGCCACGCAATTGTTTTTGAAAATCAATTCACCTTCGCCCAAGGGGCCAGAGTCGGTTAAAGCAAGCACACTGGATTCATCCACAGCATTAGCCTTCCCTGCAAGGGCAGCCGCAATGTTTTTCTTGGCAATTGCAACTTCCTGTTCGTATTCCTGTGTTTGGGAGAGGCCATTTCCTCCCCAATGGTAATAAAACATGTAACCCAGGGCATAAATGATGGTTAGAATAAACATATTGACCCACCAAGGTGGCAAGCGATTATCCAGCTCTCGGATACCATCAAAATCGTGGTGTGAAAGAATATCGGCTTCCCGATCAATCGGAACTGCATCCTCCCAGTATTTCTTGCGCATACGAGTCCAGAAACCATCGCCGGCAGGATCCGCAACCACCGCAGAGCCGTCTGCAGGCAGTTCAACACCATTTAGGCGGGCCTCCAATTGAAGCGCCCGTTTGTATAAAAACTGATTTACCTTTATCATATACGCCATGGCAACGATAAAGAGGAGGCTACCTGCGATAAGAAACACCCAGGTCATGATTTGTGGTAACTGGTTTACCTGCGGATCGGGTGCGGCAGGCGTTGTTGCCGCTTGCGCCCATAAAGACGCCTGGGAAACCAGCCAAAGGAAAATTAAGAGATATTTCTTCGTTTTCATTTTTCAAAAGTTTGAAAAACAGAGAATTAGAGATATGGGATAAAATCCCTATTTTAAGATTGCTGGTCTTCCAGCGGCAAACTGGCCAGGTGGTCGAGATCGGCTTTGTTGCTCAAAAAATAGGCGCGCAAAAAAGCCACACAAAAGGCGGTGAAGAAAATCAGCAAGGCGCTTATGCCAAACCACTGAATTCCATCAACTGATTGCAGGAGATATTTGTACATATTCTGATTTTTTAGGAAAATGAGTTGACAAATCCGGGGAATTGCCAACCCGTTTTCAAGTGCGCTTATTTACTGGTTGCAGTAGGTTGAACTTTGATGTCGGTACCCAAACGCTGCAAGTAAGCGATTAAGGCAACAATTTCTTTGTTCTCCAAACCTGGGTCTTTGATACCCTGATCATTCAAATTCTTGCTTATAGCCAAGGCCTGTTCTTTTGCCTTCTCAATGGCTTCTTTTTCAAAGTTGCGTGGATAAGGCGTACCCAGGGTGCGCAACGCAACTATTTTGGAAGGTAACAGACTCAAATCAAGCGGATTGGTCAACAATTGCGGATATGCGGGCATCAAAGAGCCAGGAGACATGGTGGTTGGGTCCATCATGTGGTTATAGTGCCAGCTGTCTGGGTATTTTTTACCCACCCGGAACAAATCCGGACCCGTACGTTTACTGCTCCACAGGAATGGACGGTCGTAAATGTATTCGCCCGATTTGGAGTATTCACCGTATCGCTCGGTTTCGGCACGGAACGGACGAATCATCTGGGAGTGGCAACCGATGCAACCTTCACGAATGTACAGATCACGCCCTGTTAGTTCAAGCGGCGTATAGGGCTTCACGGTAGAAATTTTGGGCACCTGACTTTCAATGAATACCATCGGAATGATTTGGACAATTCCGCCAATGGCAATCAGAATTGTGCTAAACAACAACATTTGGAATGGACGACCTTCAATCCATTTGTGCCAGTATTCGCCGGCAACTTTGGGTGCAACCAGGTGCTCACGAGCGGGCGCTTCCGCATCCTCATTGGCCAGGAATGAACCTTGTGCCGCTGTTTTAAACAAATTATACACCCCAATAACTGCACCCGTAAAGTACATCAAACCACCTACACCACGAATCATATACATCGGTACAATTTGCTTCACCGTATCCAGGAAGTTACCCCATGCAAGGGTTCCTTCAGGCGTAAATTCACGCCACATGAAATACTGTGTCCAACCCGCCCAATACATGGGTACTGCATAAAATATGATGCCCAGGGTTCCTACCCAAAAGTGAATGTTCGCCAAATTGGTAGAGTACAGGTTGGTACGATACAAACGTGGCCACAACCAATACAGCATACCAAATGTCAGGAACCCGTTCCAGCCCAATGCCCCTACGTGTACGTGTGCGATGGTCCAGTCGGTAAAGTGACTGATGGCATTTACCGACTTGATCGACAACATCGGGCCTTCAAAAGTAGCCATACCATATGCCGTAACTGCAACTACCAAAAATTTCAAAACCGGATCCTGCCGTACGCGATCCCATGCACCGCGCAAGGTGAGCAGGCCATTGAGCATACCTCCCCAAGACGGCGCGATCAGCATAACCGAAAATACTGTACCCAAGGATTGAACCCAATCGGGCATCGATGAATACAGCAAGTGGTGCGGACCAGCCCATATATATATGAATATCAAAGCCCAAAAGTGGATTATTGATAATTTATAAGAATATACGGGCCGGTTGGCTGCTTTGGGCAGAAAATAATACATCATGCCCAAATAAGGTGTCGTTAGAAAAAATGCAACCGCATTGTGGCCATACCACCATTGCACCAGGGCATCCTGAACCCCGGAAAAAACGGAATAGCTGCCCAAAAAAGAATAAGGCAATTCAAAACTGCGTACAATGTGCAAAACAGCAACGGTTACCCAGGTGGCGATGTAAAACCAAATCGCCACATACAAGTGATCCTCCCGGCGTTTTACAATGGTTCCAAACATGTTTATGCCAAAAACTACCCAAATCAAAGCAATTAATATGTCAATCGGCCAGGCCAATTCGGCATATTCGGAACTGTTGGTGATGCCAAACGGAAGGGTAAGCGCAGCACATAAAATGATGAATTGCCAGCCCCAAAAATGAACCCAGGAAAGGGTACTGCTAAACATGCGGGCCTTCAGCAATCGCTGCAGAGAATAATATATGCCGGTAAATAAACCATTGCCGACAAATGCAAAAATTACCGCATTGGTATGCAATGGACGAAGCCGCCCAAAGGTTAAAAACGGCACACCATACTGGCTGAAATTAAGTGGAGGGTAAATCAGTTGGAAGGCGATAATCAAACCTACCAACATGCCCACCAAACCCCAGAGGAAAGAGGCCATCCCGAAGGCCCTTACGATCCGGTTGTCATATTGAAATTGTTCTATTCGGCTCATAGTGAGTTCCGAGTTGGGTTAGTTAAAAAATGAATGGAAGTCGCGATATTTCGTTGGAATTTCGACAAATTAGGCATCATCCTTCGGCCTCAACTCATCATCCAGCAGCATCCGTATCGATGGAGTGTATTGATCGTCAAACTGACCGTTACGCGCCGCCCACAAATAAACCAGCAGAAATACCGCCGCAATCGTGATGCTGAATAATATGAGGAGAAACATGATCTTCATAGGTGAATCGTTTTAATTCGGCTGCAATTTCTGACAGCATTCAGGCCAGTCTGATGATGGCTGTCAGACGATTCTATGACATTCATCAACCTCCAAACCGCCAGGTTGAAAAATCACCATCGTTTAATTCCTCCTTTGGGATCCAAAAGCCTCGTACAGGCAACAAAACAATTACATGTATCTAAAATATATACTATTATATATACAAATATTTAAAATTAAATCAATAAAAAAAAGTGCAAGCCCCAACCCTTTCGGAGCTTGCACCCATTCTTTCAAAATTTATTCACTTATGCCTCAAAAAAGGCATAAAACCCAATTTTCACCTGACAAAACCTTTTTCATCTGCCTAATGTGCAGACCCAAACAGGCTTAAAACATCCCGTAATAGGACTTCAAGGTTGGATCGGTTTCTTTCTCCTGAATTTCAGCCAGGATCTTTTGGAGTGCCTCCACTTTATCCGATTGCCCCTTTCCTTTATAAAAATTACGCACATCGGCTATGGCCTTGGTTGCGCCAAAACGACGCCATTGGCTGGTATTTTGATTAAACGAAATTGCGCTCAATTTGGATACACCGGCATCTATGGTGGCGTCATCCCCAATTCCAGTAATCATTTTCTGATATTGCTCAAAAAAGCTAAATGCACTCATAAAATCAATTTTACCCATATGTCGTTCAAAATAGGGCAAATTAGCGCGGTCGGGCGCCTGCGCATACAATTCCGACAATGCTACAACAAGCGATTCACTGTCATCATTTTGCAGAACCTTGGAAGCCTCTGTGGCAGCAACAGGATCCAGTTTGGTAAGTGCAGCAAGTGCGGCTCCGGTTATGCTGTACGCCAAATTAGGTTCCAGGCCTTTTTTTAATACCGGTACATACTGTAAATCACCCGTTTGGCCCAGCAAATCGATCGCTATGGCTCGTACGGGTGGTTCAGGCTCGCTTTCAGCCAACTTGGCCAGCTGCGGGCGGATGGACTCATCGGAAGGGTCAACATGTTGCAAGGCAATGGCACGCAAACCATAGTACGGATCATCCAAGGCTGTGTTAAATATCGCTTTTGCCCTTGCCGATTCATCAGATTGCAGATTTTCCAGCGCCTCAAATCGATCACGGAAAAGTGGCCCGTGTAAGTACATAAATGCCCACTCATCAGAGGTATGATTGTCGTGCTTAACACAAAGTGTTGATTTTGTGGCATCTACATTAATCAATGCAGGTTTTTCTGGTGCATCAAACGTAAATGTTTGTTTTCGTTGTGAAAGGCGAATTTGTTCGCGACGCGCCTTCCCATCTGCACTGTACACATCTACTGCCATGGGCAGGTCAAATACCCTGGGCACACCTGCTTCTTCCTGAATCTGTTCGATGGTCACAGTGGCCTTTTTGCTGGCCTCATCCCAGCCGTAATTGATCTGAAGATTGGGGTGGCCTGCGCTGTAAAACCACTGGTTCCAGAACCAATTCAAATCCTGGCCTGTGAGGTCTTCAAAGGCAAGGCGCAACTCGTGCGCTTCTACATCGGTGTACTCGTTGCGCTTGAGGTATTTGCTTAAGGCGGCAAAAAACGCGTCATCGCCAACAAAATTCCGCAACATATGCAAAACAGCTCCGCCTTTATTGTACGAATGAGAATCAAAAAGAGACTCCCGGTTGTCGTAACCAAAATAAATAAGCGGATGGCCTCCATCGCCTGCCGAGAAAATATAACCCTGTTGCTCCTGCATTTCATGGTCATCGGCTGCGTCT
>JAGWYI010000065.1 GCA_018969455.1 Bacteroidota bacterium
TCCACTTTCAGCAAGGAGGTACCAATCACTTCATTACTGCCTGAAGGTAAAGACAACACATTGTTATTTACCAGGAAGGGTGCATTCAAGGCCTGACTGGCACACAAAACAATGGAAAAAGCCGAAAGCGTACCTCCATTTGTGGGCGAATTGTCTTTTACCCGAAGTGTCCAGGTGCCATTTGAATTTTGTCCATTGAGGACGCTGAGTGGCGCGGCTGGCTTGGAAAAAGTTCCGGTTGTAGGCGGAGGGCAGCCAAAAGTGCTTGGTGCACTGTCGTCGAAACCGAAGTTAAAGTTGTAATTTCCTGGGCATTTATTGGTCCAGAGCAGCACTTCGGTTCCAGCCGGACTAATCAGGCGGGCATCGAGTTCCTTCATAAAGGTGTGGCTACCCGTGATATTCGCAACGTTTACATCGCTGAGCGTTGCGTTGGCGTTTACCACAATTTTCGACTCCACCGTTACGGAATTGTTGGAGGTAATGTTTTTAGGCAAATCATTGGAGGCATAGGTATTGCACGATTGTACTTTTGTCACAAAAACATATGGATCCGACCAACCGGCAGTATTGCAGCTGTTTTCCGGACGTACCCTCCAAAAGATCAATTGCCCATCGGCGAGTATAAATGGAATTTTGAAGGTGTCGACCAGGATACCGCTGCGTTCGGCCAACAACAGGGAGGTTTCAAAACTCGGGGTTGGAGAAATTTGTATCTGATAGGAATCGGCATCAGGTACGGCTTTCCATTTTAATACTGGTCCGAGGTCAACTCCGGTTGCGCCATAGGCAGGGGAAATAAGTGCGAATGCGGCGAAATTATTTTGAATTACATTGAAATTCAGCGCCAAAGTTTGACTTGCTACGCCATTTGCAGCGCCATTCACCGTTACGTTATAAACGTTTTCGGCGAGGTTGGGATCAAAGTTAAAGGTCAATTTTGCGGTACCACCAGCCAGTACAGGATTTGGCGAAATATCTACAGTAGTTCCTGCAGGCAAATTGGCAACATCCAGCGCGATTGGACCATTGTAGCCACCAAGGCTGTTGGTACTAATTGTAGTTGAAAAATTACCGGGCAAACAAACCTGGCTGTTAAGTGCATCCGAGCACAGGGTAAAAGCAGGCGTACTTGTGTTTTGGATGGTCAAATTGGTATTGGACACATCAAAGAAAACGTTGTCGGCAGCCTCCACCATGATACGGACAGTTGAACCGACATTGTTTGGCACTTGAATGCATGCGCGACCAATATTGGGCACACCTGATGCCAGGATGATGGGGAATGTAGATCCACCGTCGGTACTCAACCTAATATTAACGCTTTGGCAATTGACGGGTTTTTTGTCGGTATTAGCAACATCCCAGGTTACTTCTCGCTGTTCGCCGACGCGCCAAATGGTACCGCCAGCGTTGGGGCTAAGGACCAGAAACGGTCCGGCAGCGGCTGTTGCTTTCAGGTTAACCAGTTGGCTGGCAATGGCGCCAGCGCCGGCATGATTATCGCGTACGGTGAGTCGGAAGCTGAGGTCGCGCGTATAAGTAGGCAACACCTCGGTAATTTCCGGATTATTGGACACCACACTTAGCAAACGAGGGAAGTAGCGGGTAGGGCTGGTGCTGGGAGGATAAGACCGGAAAGATGGGGCAGCGCCGCTAGGAGATCCCAACAATGTCGTTGGGCCCAAATTGTATTGTTCCCAGCAATAGGTCAGGGCATCACCGTCAAAATCGGAGCCGGAGCCCGTTAATTTGAAAGGCGTTCCAATGGGTATTGAGATATTATTGGGTACAGAAATTTGAACACTGGGCGGGTTGTTGGTGGTTGTATCCAAGGTACCGCAGGATTTTCCTTCATCGACGTATACGAAATTATACACTTGTTCGATGTTGGAAATATGGTAATAGGGGTCGTTATTGCTTTGAATGTCATTGACGCCGCAAGCGCCTGGATACCCCATAATGGTTGATCCGCTGCCCGGTTCGTAGGCATTTCCAGGCGCCAATTGGCCATTGTTGGTATCCGAACAGTTGCTCATGGTGTGAGAGCCCGACATTTGATGGCACATTTCGTGGGCGGCCACCAAATTAAAATAAGTTCCCTGGGGTGGCTGTGCACTGGAGCAACCGCGTGCTTTTCCAAAAACATTGCACACCCGGCCACCGGCGATACCGGTAGCGCTACCCGTCACATATACTGCAAATACATGTCCAATATCATAGGCAGAGGAACCAATGGCATTATTCACGGCTGCCTGGTTTTGGTTCATCCAGTCGCCTGTTTCATTGCCTGAGTAAGGGTCGGTATCCGGATCCAGGAAGATGAGCTTATCGTTGTTGGTTACCAACTCCAGTCGAACCGCAAAATCGCGTTCTTGCAGCAGAACGATGTAATTGAGTGCTGTGGTAATTTTACTCAAAATAACAGATACTTGTCCACCGTGAAAAATGGAATATTCGGCTTTGGCTGCAATGGCAATCCGGTATTTTTTCTTGGTTATTCCGGCGGCCGGGTTACGAGCCTGCACGAGTTGCTGAAGGGTGTTTGTGTTTGGATCCACGCCGATGCTTTTGGGTGCATCATTTACGCCACAGTTAAATCCTGCTTCAGGCATAAGCACATCGTTGTTGTGGAAAACCATGTAAAGATTTTTGTTTCCCGCTTCGTATTGGGTGATGCTTTGTTCGGCATTGCCCGGGTCGTAAGCGTACGCGTGAAATCCGTCATATCCAACGCCAAATCGCACCACAGTACCTGAGCCATCGGCCGCCTTGCCCAGGTAGGTATGAATTTCCGGGTAACGCTCGGCCAAGCCGGGGGCGATAATGGGTGACTCTACCACCCAAAAACGTTTCATTTGACCATCAGGGCGGGGCAAATCCAGTGCAAGCGCTTGTTTTTGAGCAGCTTCTGTTTCTTCCATAGGTGCGTTGGACAAATAACTGACCAAAGCCTGAAAATCCAGTTTTACCAGATCAAAATTGGCGGGCGCTCCTGTTTGGCGCTGCAATTGTTCGGAAGCCTGCTGTCGAAGCGCGACTGGTTTCCAAAATTGAGGCACATTTTGAGCCTGGGCAGCCCAGGAAATGCCTATCATCAACAAAAAAGTGTAAATACTGCGCATAAAATTGTGGTTGATAATGCGAGGGTGAAATTTTAATGGGTGCTGCAAATTTACCGCTTGACAACACATTGGCCACAAAAAAACCGGCTTTTGCAAAAGCAAGCAATTTTTAAGGTCGAACTTTAGATGAATGAAGCGATTTTAGGGGTTGTAAGGCTCTATAAATCGTCGATCGTAGGTAAAATGACGATCGGTGAGTGTGTTCAAAAACGCAAGCAAATCCTGTTGTTGCGCCGGGCTTAATCCAGCGGCCTGGGCCAAAAGCGGATCGTTTCCTCTGAACCCCTGCGGGGCGGAATTATAATGCGCCACTACCTGTTGCAGGTTCCGGAAACGGCCATCGTGCATATAAGGCGGTGTTATGGCCACGTTGCGCAGGCTCGGTGTTCGGAATCGCATGGAATCGGTTGAAATTCCGCTCATTTTTCCCAAACCGTAATCAGAAAGCGCCGCATCGGGTTGAAGGCCAATGTCGTGCCATTGATAATCGGTGAATAAGGGTTCGGGATGACAGGAGGCGCAATGCATTCGAAACACTTTCAATCCACGCGATTCAGGCGCTGAAAATCCACTGCCATCCTTGCAGTATTGATCATACCGTGCACTATCGGAGATCATAAGTGCCATAAATTGCGACAAAGCCCGGGTCAGCAAGGCCGTGGTTATGTTTTTTTGATGGAAGGCTTTTCTGAACAGTTTTGGGTATTCGGTGTGTTTTCTTAGTTTAATCAACACATTTTCAATGGATTCGCCCATTTCAGTGGGATTGGTAATGGGTGCTAAAGGCTGTAAGTCAAGGTGTGTAATACCCCCATCCCACATAAAATTGGGCGCCCAAATAAGGTTTTGTAAGGCAGGCACATTGCGCGTACCGATCAAACCATTGATACCATGGCTTAGTTTGTGGTCGATGTGTCCGAAAGCAGCAATGCGCTGATGGCAACTTCCACAACTCGTACTGCTGTCGCGGGATAAAATGGGGTCATAAAACAGTTTTCGCCCCAATACAAATCCTGCAGGGGTAATTTTATTTTTAGAAAAATCGTAAGCCGGTTCTGGAAACCCCGGTGGAATGCGTAAACGTATGTCTTTTTTGGAAATTTTAAAATAGGGGTCCACTTCCTGCACTTCCACCCAGGCCAGAAAAAAAAACGCCAGTGTGAGAGAAAGTACCGTAAAAAGCAGGGGCAGCCTTTTTATGCAGCTCAGTTTATTCAGAAAAACCGGGTAGTATTGCATGGGATTCCTTGTTCTGCTTTTATTTCAATCAGGCGCTCAGGGCCCTTAAAATCAAAGCGCCTCCAAAAACCAGCATTAGCAGGGCTATGGACTTCTGCACCATTTGTATGTGTTTGATCGTGAGCCAGTTGCGTAATTGTTTGGCTCCGTAAGCCTTAAGTGTATCCAATATCACCAAAGTAGCCATCATTCCACCAAAAAACCGAGATATTTCAGCGCCGTTCCAGTTGTTGGGCGCTACAACAGCGGTTGCTATACCGATCCAGAAAAATAAGGTACCCGGATTGATGAGGTTGAGCAAAAAACCGCGCAACCAGTAGCCCGGCAGGCCCAGCTGCTGCCAATTGTGTTTTACATTCGGCGGCTCGTGTCCGTCAATTTGGTCGAGCAAACGGTCGGCAAGGGTATTTTCCGCATCAATGGGTTTTATGACTTTTTTTCTGAAACCCATAACACCGAAAACAAGGAGTACCATTCCCCCTATAAATCCTGCCCAAAATCGAAATCCTGGCCAGGCTGTAAGGGCGGAAAGGGTTTCTAAACCAAATCTTACCAGCAAAATATACAACACGTCACATGTCCAGATACCGCTTGCCACGGCCATTCCGGCACGAAACCCTTTGTCTATCCCAGCCTGAACGATGGCCAACAAGATCGGTCCGATCATAAAACTCAGCGTAAGGCCGAGCAACATTCCCTGCAAGATCATAGCAACAAATGTACGCTTTCTGGCACGATTGGCCTTTTATCCTTATTTTTTCACTTTGGGTGCTGGGGGCTTGCATTCAGCCACTGCAATTTTTGAATCTGCGGCGCCGTAATACAAGAGCCATCGGTTTTCAAACCATACCATCCCCTCGAGGAAACAAACATTGCTCACCATTCCATTGCGCTCATAGGATTTTTCCGGGTGTAAAAAATGATTGTTGGCGCGTGCTTTCAATTTTTCAGGATGTTTGGGATCAAACAAGGCCTGACCAAGCGCGTATGCCATATCGGGCAATTTCTTGTCTCCCTGGGCTTGATTGTTGGCACTGTTGTACAGCAGCAGTATGCCTTTCGGAGTACGCAAGGCAAATGGGCCGGGTTCTACCAGTTTGCTGTCAAATTTGCCAGGCCGCGGAGCAAGTGCAATTTTCAACAAATCGGAATTGCGTACTTCCAGGGGCTTCCAATGGATAAGATCTTCTGAAGTTGCCAGAAAAATGTTGGTATCTCCCCAGTACATCCAATATTTTCCGTCAATTTTTGCAGCGACGACTTCTCCCTGGATGGTATCGCACACAACAGCGCCCGATTTTGACCAGGTGTTTTTGTACTTTTTACCTTCAAAGGCCAATCCGTGCTTCTCCCAACGCATCAAATCATCTGAACTGGCAACCGCCAATCGGGCAATTTTCCCGTCATATGCTGTATACGTCATGATGTATTTGCCATCCGGCCTTTTTACAATTCTTGGGTCTTCGCAACCGCCGTCCCACTCATAATCTTTCATTTTATCCCTGTCTGGGAATAACAGGGGGATACCCGAACGCTTAAACTCCAAACCGTTTCGGCTGTTGGCCAGTCCGATGCGGGAAGTGCCGTGGCCTTTCTCATCTTCATCCATGGCCCGGTAAAACAACCAGATTCGGCCGTCTTTTACAACTGCGGCAGGGTTAAACACGCTTTGGGCCTCATAACGAACGGTTTTTTTCCTTACCGGGCAAAAAAACTCCAATTTTCGGTCGGGCTCCAAGATTGGATTGTAATCGTCGAGTTTTTGGATCGGCTGGATTGTCCAACTTTTTTCGCCGCTACTGCTTTGCAGGCTTGCGCACGCAGAAACCAGGAACATTCCTGCCCCCAGCATTATTGCGGCGTACCATCCTTTATTTCCCATCCTATTTTTATTTGATTTAAAATTTAAATGTAAAAATCAGCCCTCCAGTGCACTACGATATCCTTTCAAAGCATAAAAGCTCACATAGGAAAAGCACAAAAATGGAATCAGCAACGCCGATTTCATGCCACCTGCCATGGAAAGGAGTCCGGCCAAAGGCGGAAGCACCGCCCCGCCCACAATGGCCATAATCACCAGTGAAGAGGCTAACTTGCTTTCTGCAGGCGGCAAACCGCGCGTTGCAAGCGCAAATATGGTAGGGAACATGATGCTCTGACAAAAATAAGTGCACATGATCGCCACCATACCAGGCAAACCGCCCACCAAAAACGCTGTGGCCACCAACAAGACCGCCGCAAGACTGTACCAAGATAGCACTTTGCGGGCCTCGTACCGACCCATGAGGTAGGTGCCTAAGAACCGACCCAGCATAAACAAAATGAGCGCAAATGATGCGTGGAAACCCGCAATCTGCTCGGGTGTCATGCCATCACTGAGTTGATACAGGGCTTTAACGACGCTCAAATTTTCGTATTTTGCAAAATCCAGTTTAAAATCCACAAAGTAGCCCCAAAGGGTTGCCTGCGCGCCCACATTGGCAAATTGTGCCAGTACTCCCAGTGTCAGATGCCGGTACCTGGCAAATAAAGACCCGATGTGCACCTTTCCCTCCATTTTTTCCTCCTCCTGCCCCACTTCGGGCATTTTGGTAAAGGCAAACAAGAGGGTCACCGTCAACACAATCAGACCCACCGCCAGGTAAGGCCCCTGCACCGACAGGGCCTCCGATACGCGCGCCGCATCAATTTGCTCGGGCGTCATACTTGCCAGCAGTTCCTTGGTGTATTCGGTTTTTGAAAAAATGAACAAACTGCCAATAATTGGGCCCAGAATGATGGAAATTCCGTTGAATGACTGTGCAAAATTAATCCGCCAGGCTGCATTTTCAGGTTCACCCAATACCGTAACGTATAAATTTGCCGCCGTTTCAAGAAAAGCCAGACCTGATGCGATGGTAAACAGGCAAAACAAAAAGAAGGCATACACGCGCACATCGGCAGCAGGGTAAAACAACAGGGCGCCGATGGCGTACAGAAGCAAACCCGCCAAAATTCCTTTTTTATAGCCGTATTTCCGCATAAACATGCCCGCAGGCAAGGCCATGACAAAATAACCGAGATAAAACGCCGAATCTACGATGCCCGCTTGCCAACGCTGTAAATCCAGCGCAAATTGGAAATGACGGATCAAGGAGCCATTGAGGCTGTTGGCAATGCCCCACAGGAAAAACAGGGAGCAAACAAGAGCGAAGGGCAGGCGGTATTTCATTTTTTTAACGTTTTTGGTGAATTTTACCCTGTAGCTGCCGGGCTTGACCGGCATATACGTCACGTGCGGCATATACGTCACGTTCTTCATTTGCGTCACGTTCGGCATGTAATGCCCGGGGTGATTGTCATATATGCGTGCAATGTAATTACCATGCCGTGATATATGTTTGGGTTGCAATTAATATTTTAAACGCACGCGATATTATTTCAGGCTTTACTATTTAATCGAAATTATATTTCGCGCAGTGCAAATTTTTGTACTTTTGCTTGCCATTTTTCGGCCGGACAAGACCCGCCGCTACGGGTGCAAATGGGATAACATGTCATGGGTCATTGCATCCAAATCGTAACGTGGCGCCCAACCCCAATCGGCCCGGGCGGCCGAATCATCGATCGCGCCTGGCCAGGAATCGGCAATGGCCTGTCGGAAATCGGGAGCGTATGAAATTTGAAACCCGGGTAAGACCTTTTGAATACTCGCTGCTATTTCAGCCGGGGTAAAGCTCATGCCCGCAAGGTTGTAAGAGGTACGAACAGTTAGCTTTTCAGCGGGCGCGTCCATGAGTTCAAGCGTAGCGCGAATGGCGTCGTCCATGTAAAGCATTGGCAGTCGGGTGTTTTCGCTTAAAAAACAGGTGTACGCTTCCTTTCGAACGGCATAGTGGTAAATATCCACTGCATAATCGGTGGTGCCACCGCCTGGCATGCTTTGGTATCCGATGATGCCAGGGTAGCGCAAAGATCGGACATCCAGGCCATATCGGTGAAAATAGTAATGTGCCCAGTTTTCTCCCGCCACCTTGCTGATGCCGTACACGGTTGCCGGTATGAGCACTTCGGTTTGGGGCGTCAAGTCACGGTCGGCCGATTCGCCAAACACCGCGATGGAAGAAGGATAATAAACTTTCCGAATATTTCGGTTTCGGGCGGTTTCCAGTACATTGAACAGACTGCTCATGTTGATGTTCCAGGCCCACATAGGGTCCTTTTCGCCGGTAGCGCTCAAAATGGCTGCCAAGTGGTAAATTTGGGTAATTTTCCATTTTTGGACAAGGTGATCTAAGGCGTTTCCATCCAGTGCATTAAGCACTTCGGTGGGTCCGGCTTGCGCGCCCAAATCGCGCATATCGCTGGCAATAACATGGTCGTTTCCGTAGTTTTGGCGCAAAGCATCGGTGAGTACAGAGCCTATTTGTCCTCCGGCGCCTACAATTAGTATTCTTTCTGTGGTCATAACGTGGTGAGGGCGATTCTGAAACCGCGAATGTATGACAAGCCTTTGAAAACTATCGTGCCAATTGCTGGCATTTTGCCTTTTTTCCTTTTGCCATTTCTTTGGTTTGTTTGTTCTTTTGTCACGGGCTGTCTTTAACCGGGCAACCTGAAGGCTGCATTTTACGCCAATCAATTAAACCTATACAAGTTCCCAACGATATGAAATATTGGATTGCCCTGGCATTATTCTGCACATTCGGCCATTTAGCGGCCCAACAAACCATCCGGAACACGTACAGTCTGGATTGGGATACCCGAGCGCGGGTACACCAAACGCCCGATGGCGAAACCCTTGAATATTGGCGTTTTAAATCATGTTCAGTGTCGGATGAAACGCCTTCTTTACCCATATTTTCCACCTTAATTCCACTCAATGGACCATCAACGGTAAGTGTAAGTCTGGAAGACACCCGGTACGAATCATTTGATAAAAAATCCAGTCCCGACGATGCATTTATTTCGGCGGATGTGCTTGTTCAGCATTTTGTAGAGCAGGCCGGTACCCGGTATTTTGCGCGCATTCGGTTTATTCCGATCCGTAAAAACAACAATCGATTTGAAAAACTAAGCGCATTTACGCTGGTATTATCGGTTTCACCTAAAGTCACAGGCGCGATTGATCGAGGCGGTCCATTTACCAGTCAATCGGCCCTTTCAGATGGAAACCTGTACAAATTTGGCGTGAGCGCGTCGGGTATTTACAAGCTCGATTATAATTTCCTGAAATCTACCCTGGGGATCAGCAATCTCGACAATCTCGATCCCCGCACCTTGCGGTTGTATGGAAATGGCGGTGCAATGCTTCCTGAAAAAAACAGCGACAATCGACCTGATGATCTGATCGAAAATGCCATTGAGATTGTGGGAGAATCTGATGGAAAATTCGACAGCGGCGACTACATCCTTTTTTACGCGGTTGGCCCCACACCCTGGACATTCAAAGCAAGCACAAGCGACCCACAACTGATTGTACGCAAACATTTATACGATGGAGCAGCCTATTATTTCATCAAAACGGGCGCTCCGGGCAATGGCCTTCGCCTGAGCGAACAAAGCAGCGTAAATGCCACAGCAACAAGCGAATCATTTGATGATGTAAGGCGCATTGAAGATGAGAAAGTGAACCTGCTCAACTTTTCAGGTACCGGAACCGGCAGTGGCCGTCGCTGGTTTGGTGATTATTTCTTCCAAACCCGCCAGCGCAATTATGAAATGAACTTCCCCAATATCGAAACAGGCGTCAATGCCCGACTAAAAGCAGAATTTGCCGGACGCAGCGGTGTAGGACAAACCATTCGAATACAAGCGGATGGTTCTACCTTCAGCCGCACCATTGCTGCTGTAAGTGTGAGCAACAACGAGGCTCCCTATGCTTCCAATGCCAGCATTACCGGAGTATTCAAACCAGATGGCGATAAAGTAAACTTGCTGGTAGATTACCCCGATGTCAGCCAACAAAGCGAGGGCTGGATCGATTACATTGAAGTAAATGCACGGCGTAAACTCATCATGGATGGACAATGGATGGAATTCCGCGACATCCTTACCCTCGACCAGGATGCTGTGACCTTTAAAATTTCGGGCGTAAACGGCAATGCAAGTATTTGGGATATTACCAATCCGCAAACGCCCGCCCGACAACAATACACCAAGACCAACAGTCAGATCATTTTTGGCGCCAACACCAAAAACATACTCCGAAATTACGTCATTTTCCTCGAAAATGCAGTATTTCCTAAACCCGAACTTGTTGTAGGAAAAATTTCAAATCAAAATTTACACGGCATAGATGGGGTGGATATGGCCATTGTATACCATCCCGATTTTGAAGCGCAGGCTAAAGAGCTGGCCAACCACCGTACCAGCTTCAGTAAATTGCAGGTGGCGCTGGTGGATGTAAATCAAATTTACAATGAATTTTCATCTGGCGCCAAAGACATTACCGCCATCCGCGATTTTGCCCGGATGTTATTCGAACGAAATCCCGCTAAATTCAAATACCTATTGCTTTTTGGCGATGGCTCTTTCGATCCTAAAAACAACACCGCAAGCAACGACAACAAGGATTTTATCCCGGTATACGAAACCCCTGAGTCCTTTTCTCCCATAACCGCCTATCCCTCCGACGACTTTTATGCCTTGTTGAGCCCGGAAGATGGGGCTTCCATAAAAGGAGGCTTACTCGATGTGGCTGCCGGTCGGCTTATTGCACGGAATAGTGCCGATGCCCAGGCAGTGGTGAATAAAATCATCGATTACGACAAAAATCCCGAAACCCTGGGCGACTGGAGGCTTCGCACCCTATACATTGCCGATGATGAAGATGGAAATCCTCACATCGACCAGGCCGACAAACTGGCCAACGAAACCGCACAAGCAGAAAGCTATTTTAATATTGAAAAAGTGTATTTTGATGCATATCAGCAAGTTGCAACGTCAGCTGGTCAACGATACCCCGATGCCAAATCGGCGATCAACTCAGATGTGTTTAAAGGTATGCTTATCATGAGTTACACCGGGCACGGCGGTCCGCGCGGATGGGCGCAAGAACGCGTAGTGGATAACAACGACATTGCCGGATGGGATAACCCCAATCGGTATCCGCTCATTATCACGGCTACCTGTTCCTTTGGCGGGTATGACGACTATACGACCCTTACTGGCGGCGAACAATCGCTTATAAAAGTAAAATCGGGCGCGGTTGCGCTGTTTACTACGGTGCGTGCCGTTTATATTGATGGCAATGAACGACTTACAGATGCGGTGCAAGATGTACTCTTTCAGCGTCAAAACGGAATTTATCGCAGCATAGGCGCCATTTTACAAACTGCCAAAAATGCGCCTACCGTTTCCGGAGAAGACAATGCCCGCCGTTTTACTTTGTTGGGCGATCCGGCTATGTACCTGGCGCTTCCTGATTATCAGGTGCATACCTTGAAAATAAATGGTAAGGCGCCGGGTGTTGACACCTTAAAAGCCCTCATGCCCGTTGAAATTGAAGGCGCTGTAACCGATTCTTTCAACAATGTGCTGGGTGATTTCAATGGACGTGTTTTTGTGAGCTTGTTCGACAAGTCACAGAACTTGCAAACCCTGGGTCAGGATCCTACCAGCTATGTACGCTCCTTTTCTGTCCAGCGCAACATTCTTTT
>JAGWYI010000726.1 GCA_018969455.1 Bacteroidota bacterium
TATCGTGGCACATCCCAATATGCTGAAACGACTGGTTTATGTTATCGATGCCGAAAACGGCGCTATTCTGACCCACTTTGACCATACTTGTCAAATTGACGGCGGACGCCTGCAGGCAAGTGCCAAAACCCGGGAGGCCGTAAAAACTTCAACCCAAAACATTGAATCCACCGAATTGACGCTGGTGGGACCCGTAAATGCTTCCGGTGTGGATTTGCTCAATGTAAACCGCAACTTTGGCGCTTGGCAGGTAAGCGGAAACCAAATTGTATTGGAAGATGCCAGCAAATCAATGTTTAATGCCGCTCAATCGGTCATGCCCAATGACCCAGTCGGCGCCATTGTTACCCTAACGGCTCTAGGCACCTCTCCAGAAGTACAATCCAGTTTTAACTACGATTTTATTTCTTCCGGAAGTGCCACTTTCAACAACCCAACAGGAGTGAGCGCACATTACAATGCTGGCAAAAGTTTTGATTATTATAAAACGACATTCAACCGAAATTCCATTGATGGTACTGGCGGAAACATCCTTTCCTTTGTGGAGGTAAGCGACAACGACGGCTCTTCCATGGAAAATGCTTACTGGAACGGCGCTGCCATGTGGTATGGAAATGGAGGAACTTTCTTCAAGCGCCTCGCGCGCGGGCTCGACGTGGGCGGGCACGAAATGACCCACGGTGTGATCGAAAAAACCGCCAACCTGGAATATCAGGGTGAAAGCGGCGCCATGAATGAATCTTTTGCCGATGTATTTGGCGCCATGATCGACCGCGACGACTGGAAAATCGGGGAGGATGTGATGCAGGCCGGTGTAAATCCCAGCGGTTGCCTCCGCGATTTGTCTAACCCCAACAATGGCGTCAACTCCAGCAGCCCCTGGTGGCAGCCCAAACAACTAAGCGAACGATACACCGGCAACGACGACAATGGTGGCGTACACATCAACAGCGGTATTTGCAACCGGGCATACTATCTTTTTGCGACCAATGCTGCGGTGGGCAAAGACAAGGCCGAACAAGTTTATTACAAAGCCCTGCGCGATTATTTGGTGAAAAGCAGCAAATTCATCGACCTGCGCATTGCTGTAATGCAGGCCGCAACCGATTTATACGGCAGTGCCGTTTCCCAGGCCGCCGCCGCCGCATTTGATGCAGTGGGTATTTTGGGCAACCAGCCCGCCGGCAATTACCTCGGCCAACTAAATAAAAACCCGGGTGATGAATACGTTTTGTGCGTTTCCGACGATGGCATCAATCTGGATCTCGCCCTGGGCAATGGCCAATATCTGGGTTCTATCTTTACACAAGGGGTAGAAAGCAAACCCAGCATTACCGACGACGGCCGTTTTATTGTATTTGTGAGTGCCGCCGGACACATTGTTACGGTTGGCATGAATTATACCCAAACCCAGATCATCCCAATTCTGAATGGCAACTTCAGCGCAAATCCGATTTGGCGAAATGCAGTGGTATCAAAAGATGGTCGATTCATCGCCGGTTTAACGCAAAATCAAGACAATCGGGTGTATATCTTCGACCTGGCCGATCCCAATTTGAATTTACCTCAAACGTTTACCTTGTACAATCCAACCTACTCACAAACGCCTACCATCACCGGAGAAGTTCAATACGCCGATGTATTGGAATTTGATTACAGCGGCGCCTATCTGATGTACGATGCCTTCAACAAACTCAGCAATTCATCGGGTGAAGACATTAGCTATTGGGACATTGGTTTTCTGAAATTCTGGAACAATGGGCAATTTGTAAGTGGCGCCCCTTTTATTTCCAAACTTTTCAGCGGTTTGCCTGAAAATACCAGCGTGGGAGATCCGACATTTGCAAAAAATTCTCCCTACATCATCGCTTTTGATGTGTTTGACAGTGCCAGTAACCT
>JAGWYI010000066.1 GCA_018969455.1 Bacteroidota bacterium
TCAAATAAGCATGCTCTTTTACCGGATCCAACAGCCCCGCCTGGATGGTAATTGCTTGCGGAATGAGCATTCCCCCCGGGGCTAATTGAGACGCCAAATTCCGCGTGATGGCCAGCTGCGGTTCTCCTGCCAACGCGGCTTGCATTGTTTCAATCAGTAAAATATGGATGGCCTGGGTTGCCTGATAGCGGGTCGCATCCGTTTCCTCAATGGAATGGATAAAATCCTGTAATTCAAAAACTTCGATTACTTTTTTAAGGTGTTTTACACTTTCCGAATGAACTTCCAGGAGGGTAAAACCAAGTTCCGCAGGGGAAAACACCATACAGAGCGGTAAAATCAGGGTCGCAAAAGGCCCCGTACCGGCGTATACAAGGTGTAGTTTCTGTCCTGGAAACGCTTTTTGGGCGCTTCCTACTGCTTCGAATACACCCCGAACAAATTTTTTCGTTCGCAATGGATCCAAAATACAGGCTGCGGCATAAAAAGGAGCCAGGGCCTTTCCGGCGGGCAAGTTTATATCTTTTAACTGTTCGGTATCTTGGGCGGATAAGCCAGTCGTATTCAGCAAGAGGGCGTGCAAGTCCTTACATGCGTGGTAAGCCGGTAAAAAATCGGCGTTGTCCGCTAAAAGTTGTCGGGAAATGGTCTGTAAAAGTGTTTTTGCGGAACTTGAGGCGTACATCAAGAGAAGATTGCTTCGTAACGCATGCCTTCCGCATCCAGGCCAAGGGGTACCATGAACATCAGGATTTCACCTTTTTCCGGGTGCTGTACGCCGAAAATAGCCTGCACGTAATATTCCTGCTTTTGTTGGGTACGAAAGATCAGCGAAAAGGGCTTGCGTTCCAAACTGGAATAGGTATTCAACAGGTTTGCCTCTATCAATCGGGCTGGCAGGGTAACTTCTTGGGTAAAACGAATCGGAAATTCGGTTTGCAAGTAGGGTTCAAAATCGGCAATCGAAAGGGTATTCAGCATAGCAGAGCGGTAAATGAATTAAGCAGGCTGTTGATAGGTTTCAGGGGTGCATTCCATTAAATAATATACACTGTTAAAAGTATCAATATGTTTAAACCCAAGCCGTTCGTATAGATGAAGCGCCGGGTTAAAATGCTCCACATGAATGCTCACAGACTTGCCATGGGCAAATGCATCGGTTATAATCTGCTGCAAAACATAAGCGCCAATCCCCCGGTTTCTAAATTCGGGCAATAAGGCAATGTCGATGATGCGGTATGAACTATTGCCATGGTGCAAATACAAGCGGCCTGCCGTTTGATCTCCCAATAAAATAATCCAATAAAATGCATCAGGATATACCTTGAGGTAATAGTGGTGCTGCGCCAAAAACTGTTGGTTTAAAAACGCGTCTTTTTGCGCCTGCGGCCAATCTACCCGAGCGAGTTCTTCTGTTCGGGTACTGGCATAAATTTGATTCAAAAGGGTTTCGTCTTCTGCCTGAATGGGCCGAAAACGAATGTTTTCTGCGTATGTATCCCCTGCCGACATAATTTATTTCCGCATGTTAATTTCTTGGCGGATAAACCCCTGTCAATGCAATGCAAAAATTAAGCGTCAGGTAAGGTTGCATGTTATTGTGTGGCAGAGAACCTCCTATGGGCGACAAAGATGCTCCATTCATGGTAACAAGATTTGTTGCATTTGTATTGTAAATGGAGGCTCCGGAAGAGCGTGCCAATCCGTTGCCGCTCGGCGTATTCGAATCCCCTACCTCTGTTCCGATGCTTGTTAAGGTGTGTTTATGATTGGGAATTTCTGTTTCCAAAAGTGAAACAGTGGAGGAGCCGCCTTCTTCACCCAAGTCGCGCAGGCTTAGACCCGGGCCTTGTCCGGGGTGCATGGCCGCCCGGCCTTGTAAATTCGGAAGCCCAAAGGTCGTTTGTCCATTACCACCGTAGTTGGTGCCTAACAAGGAAAAAAGCGCAGTGTTTTGCGAAAGCGGCAAAAGTTGACCCTCGCAAAAAGCCCAAAAATGAGGCGCAAAATTAAAGGGAAATATTCTGATTTCAGCTACAAATGGATCTGCCATGATGAATTTTTGTTAGCTTGGGCTTGGGAAAATGCCGTAAAGTGAAATAATGTAATGGATACACAAAAACGGCTGCATATTACTATGCGCCTGGTTTCCTCCTGTTGCGGATGTCGCAGCGGCGTTCATATTGGTGGTCGGAATATCGCTGAAAAAAGCGTTCACCTGTGACGATATACCGATGAAATTATTGCCCGGATTTGGGCTGTTAGATGGACGTCCAGATACCAGAAGTGGGTGCGTATGCGCAGGTATTTGGCTGGCAGTTAAAGTAACTTGTTCAACACCGCCGGTTTCGGCGAGTACAAACCCACTACCAAAGTGTATTGGCACCCGCCCACGCAAATCAGGTAGCGCAAAGGTGCTTTGCCCATCGCCGCCATAGGTTGTCCCGATTAGGTTAAACAAAGTTTCATATTCTGAAATAGGTAAAAGTTGTCCGTCGCAGAGCATCCAGCCAGCGGGAGCAAAATTTCCGGCAAACATTCTGAATTCGCCCACATAAGGTATTGCCATCGGATTGAGTCTTTAATTTGCTGAAGGGAATATGCCTTGTAATGCAATGCAGAAATTAATCACCAAAAACGGCTGCATATTCATATGCGCCTGGCTCCCGCCTATACTTGAAATCGTCCCGGCTATCGGGGTTGAGGCGCTGCCTAATGAGCTTGCGTACATTTCTGCTGGTGCACTGTTGGCCAATACGTTGTTTGTTGGATTGTTGGTGTTGGGCGCGGCGCTTGTAGCAAAGAGCGTATGCGTGTGCGCAGGTATCTCGTTGATGTTCAGGGTATGCGCTTGTTCGCCGCCTTGTTCGCCGAGTGTAAAGCCTGCGCCCTTGTGGATTGGTACTCTTCCTTGAAGGTTGGGTAACGCAAAATTAACTTGCCCATTACCTCCGTAAGTTGTACCCAAGAGGGAAAATAAAGCTTGGTTTTGGTTAATGGGCAATAATTGACCATTGCATAATGCCCAGCCATTCGGGGCAAAGCCAAAACTCATCATTCGGATTTCTGATAAAAATGGTTCTGCCATGGGTATTCAAATTTAATATTGTGGTACAAAATTGGGTGAACTGGTTAAGCAATGCCGGGAAACAAAAGTGTCGGTCAATATGATTTTATTGCCGGCAAAAACGCTTATACGGGTTTTTGTAAGATTGTTTTCAATCCGGGTTTCAATCTCCAAGAATCCCATTTTAGTGGTAAAATGAGGGACTTTGGTTTGATCAGCGCATTTCAGGGATGTTGGAAGCAAATAATCGGCAATCGGAAGCGCTTGATTTCCCAATTTTAGGGCTGCATGGTGCAGCGCTTCCAATTGGTAGCCTGTTAAAGTAAGCGCATGGGACCATTCGCCTTCCGCATTTAATACAAGCATGGGTACCAGCAAGTCGGTAACTCCGGCACGCGAATGGCGCAATTGCAAGGGGAAAAAACAGATGTTTTCCTGAATTCCTGCAAAAAAATATCCCGCTCCGGAAACAGGGGCATAACCCCGTGCTTCAAAATAGGAATTGAGTTTTGTTACCAACAAGAGAAAAGAAGCTGAATGACAGGACGCTTGCGCACGTCGTTTGGTTTGGGCCAAATCCTTTAAATGGTGCATCCAATCCCAGACATAGGTTCTGGCATTTCCAGCGGCTAATACGCGGGAGGGCTGAAGGCCAACACCCAACGCACCCAAGGTTGCATTGCGTACAAAAGTTCTTCTTTTCATGGGAAATGATCGTTTTACTTGGATTAAAGTACCCCAAAACGGGCAAAATTATCGGGCGAGCCTTGAACAGAAAATTGGGAATGTAAATTATGCATGGCAAATGTAAGACTTACATTCTTTTGGACACATGTTTTTTGCAAAATAAAATAAAATTTAACCTTTAAATTTATAACAAAAGTTTTGGGAGCCGCATCTGCAGATTTTTAAAAAAATCTAAAAAAAAAGGAATTTAATGTAAATAAAAGTAGGGCTCAAACTTGGTGGCTAGCTCATACCTGCCTACCTTTGAGCATATTTTAATTTAATCCCATGGAAAGTTTCTTCGCTCGCGGCGATCTACGCCCGTTTCTGCGCATGTATATTCGCGCTTTCCATATTTAAATTTGTAAACGTTCGCTCCATTTTCGCCTTAAGCCCATGGGTTTTAAGGCCCTTGTTGTTTTTTGTTTGATTTTTCAACCCAATTCTGGCCGTTTGCCCGGTCTTTTTTTGGCATACCATACATCGATAAGTTGTTATGAAACTACTCTTTACGTATTCGCTTTTTAGTGCATTGTTGTCTTGGTTTGGCGTACCGGAAACCAACCCGACGCCGCTGGCTGCTGTTAAACCTGCAACAGCGTCTCCTACACCACAAGCTTCCTATATCCGTGTTGCAGCAGATTGGGGATTGCTGTATGGCCATCTCGACCTTCCTTTAAAAGATGCAGTTGAAATAACACGCTTGGCCGATCGTACCCCCGTTGGTATGTCGCCCATCATTGCCGTAACGAAAACATACACACTTTCCAACGATACAGGTTTGTCTGGCCCAAGTCCGGGGGATGAATTGACCTACACGGTTACCATCACCAACAGCGGCGCCATGGATGCAACGGGGCTGAACTTTAACGATCAGATTGATGCCAATACTACCCTGGTGGCAGGTTCGCTCAAAAGATCGCCCATTCTTTACGCCGACACCTATGATTGTATAGGAAACGTGGGGATCAATGTAAATACAACCGCTGGGGGTGTATTGGGCAATGACATCGATTTGGACGGCGATGCCATTCAGGCTACCAGCGTTAATCAGGCAGGTACACAAGGTGTGGTTACCATGAACCCTGATGGTACCTTTACATTCAAACCCAATCCAGGTTTTGAAGGCACTACGACCTTTACTTATACTGCTTCTGATGGTCTGTTTGCCAGCACAGGAACAGTAACCATCAACGTATCCAGAATGATCTGGTTTGTGGACAATAACGCCGGTTCCAACGGCGATGGCCGCCTCGGCACGCCATTCAACTCCATGGCCAATTTCAACTCCGGTGCTGCCGACGACCCGGGTGATATCATTTTCCTGTATCGCAACACCGCAACCAACTACGCCGGACCGCTCACCCTGCTGAACAACCAATATGTTATTGGTGCAGGGGCATCTTCTTCTATTGCAAGCATTGCCGGTATTACCGTTCCTCCTTTTAGCAATGCCCTGCCTTCTACCGGCGGTACCAACCCGGTGTTGGCACATACTGCAACCAACCTGACTTTAGGCCAAAATAATAAACTGCACGGTTTTAACATCAGCAATACCGTTGGCGGAATCGCCCTTACGGGAAGTGGTACTGCATCTTTGCAAATTCGCGATATGTCAATCACACATACTGCAGGCCAGGCAATCAGTTTGACCACTGGCGGCACGCTCGATGTGATTTTGAGAAGTGTTTCGGCAGCAGGTACAGGAACTGGTATGCTGATTTCCGGTACCACGGGTAGTTTTCAAATTACCGGCACCGGCACAACCGATGGTTCGGGCGGTACCATCTCTAACATTACCAACCGCGGGGTGGATATTCAAAATGCGACGAATATCACCCTGAAGAATATGACCTTCACCAACGCCAATACCGTTGATGCAGGTACTTGTAATGCTTCGAATAACACTTTGTGTAATGCAGCCATTCACTTGGGCACCGTAACCACGGCTGTTTTAAATAACGTAGACATAAACGGCACAACTGAACAAGGGATCAACCTATCATCCGTAACAGGTTTTAGCCTTATCGGCAGTACCCTGATTAATTGCGGTGTTGCAAGTAGCGGCGCCGATACAGAAGAAAGTTGCTTGTACGGCGTCAATGTAGACGGTACCTCTGAAATTACCAACTCTTCTTTGACAAAACCGAGCGAGCGCGCTGCCGTTATATATAATACGAATAAAACGCTTGCCCTTACGGTAACCGGTTCTACGTTCGGCGACAACCAGTCCAGCTCTTTAGGCGCCGATGGCTTGGAAATTGACAATTTGGGTTCTTCCAACCTCACGCTTGATGTCGTGAACTCGACCTTCACCATGCCCAAAACCAACGGTCTTCAGGTGATCAGCGACAATACTGCGACTGCCAGTGTTGATGTTACAGGGTCAACGTTTGATCCTGGCCCAACATCACTTGCTGCGGCCATTGATTTGGTGACAGCCTCAACAGCAAACATGGATTTTAATATCATTGGCAACCCATTGATTAAAAGTCGCGGAATCAACGCAATTAACATACAAGGTCAGGGATCTTCCACCTTCCAGGGCCGTATTAAGGATAATCCAAATGTGACGACTTCCAGTGGCTCGGGCATTCCGATTCGAGTGCTGGCTACCGCAAACTCTGTTGGTAAGGTGCTTATCCAAAATAACGTTGCTACGGGAGCCGATGATTACGGCGTTCTTTGCGGTTCAAATGGTGGTACCGGCCGTTTGGATGCGAATATTCTGAACAATACCATTTCTATAGGCGCTTTGGGCTTTTATTGTATCCAGGCAATAGCGGGCGCATCCAGCAGTACATTCACCAATAAAACGTGCGCCAATATTGTAAGCAACACCACGAGCTTTACCGCGGGCGCAATTGGTAATGCCCAGTACCGGGCTGCTACACCTTCCCACCAATTGTTGGTGCAAGGAGGCGGTACAACTGCTGCCACGAACTGGAATGCCAATACAAATTCACCTTTATCCCCTACTGCCACCATCAGCCAAAGCGGTACAGGTACTTTTACCTTCGGCTCAACCTGTCTTCTGCCAACCAATCCATTGCCTTTGATGGGCAACGACCCGGTTACAGCATTGGTTGTGACAGATCCTGGCAACGCACCGCAAAGCGATACCCCGCTGGATCAAATTCAAAAATCAGCAGAACCTGTTAAAAATAACCCTCCAGTAAAAGGCCAAAATAACGCAGAAGCGATGATGTCGGGGGAAACGGTTACGACCGGTCCGGTCACCCTTCCTGCCAATTCGAATTTAAAGATTCAATTTAAAGCAACCATCAATACGCCGTTTCCGGTGGGTGTTTGCTCCGTATCCAACCAGGCCACGGTTACAGGTTCCAATTTTAGTACGGTGCTTTCTGATGACCCTGGTGTAGCGGGTACTGCTAACCCGACGGTTACGAATATTAATATTGCACCTACAGTTACTTGCCCAGCGAATGTGACAGTTGACCCCAATAATGCAAACTGCACCTCTACGCAGTCATATACGGCAACTGCTACGGGCTGTCCAACTCCAACATTGACATACAAAATTGGCCCTACGACAATTACTTTTCCTTTTGCTTTCCCGGGCGGCCTAACAACAGTAAGTGTTACTGCAGCCAACGGTAATTTGCCAGATGCAACCTGTAATTTTACGGTAACAGTAAATCCTGCTCCAACCGCGTTCAATGTAACAGGCGGCGGACCAACCTGTCCAACCGGGGCAGGTTCTCCAATCAACCTCAGTGGCTCGCAAGTAGGTGTAAATTACCAACTCTTGCTGGGCGCTACCAATGTGGGAAGCCCATTGGCGGGAACAGGCGCTGCCTTGAGTTTCCCTGCACAGGTTACGCCCGGAACCTACACGGTTGTCGCCACGGGCGTTGGGGGTTGTACGGTAACCATGAACGGTTCGGCTGTCATCACCGTTGGCCCGTGCGGCCCGACAGTAATGCTGACGCCTACCGGTGTTACCTGTATTGGTCAATCAAATGGCAGCATTCTGGTAACCGCGAGCGGAACCACTCCACCTTATAACGTTAGTTGGTCAGGCCCATCCAGCGGCGACCCCGTTGGTACTGAAATTGCGACCTCAGGGGGTACTTACAACATTCCGAACCTTACAAACGGAACTTATGTAGTAACTGTGACAGATGCCACCATGCTGACAGGTACAGCAACGACAGTAGTAAACGTCATAAACCCGAATCCGCCAGCTGCGATCACGGTAGCCGAAACTTCCGGTTCTGTTAACAATGACGGTATTATTTGTACAGGCGCAAGTGTTACATTAACAGCCTCAGGCGGCAGTACCTATGCATGGAATACGGGCGCAAACACAGCTGCGATTACTGTGTCCCCTGCCTCTACAACAACTTATACCGTTACAGTTACCAGTGCAGCAGGCTGTACGGCTACATCCACCCAAACGATCACAGTCAACCCGCTGCCGACACCAGGCATTACGGTAGCCGAAACCTCCGGTACGACCAATAACGATGGTATCATTTGTGCAGGCGCTTCCGCAACCTTAACCGGAACCGGCGGCACATCTTATGCCTGGAGTACCGGCGGCAATACGGCTGCGATCAACGTAAGCCCGGCATCCACCACTACCTATACCGTAACGGTAACCAATGCAAACGGTTGTACCGCTACTTCAACAACTACCATTACGGTAAATCCATTGCCAACTCCAGGTATAACGGTTGCTGAAACTTCCGGTAACACCAACAACGATGGCGTTATCTGTGCTGGCGCAACTGCATCACTAACGGCCACGGGCGGTACCTCCTATGCTTGGAGTACAGGAGGAAACACGGCTGCGATCAATGTAAGCCCTGCATCCACCACAACTTATACCGTTACGGTTACGAATGCAAATAATTGCACGGCTACAGCAAGCACCACCATTACGGTAAATCCATTGCCCACACCGGGTATCACAGTTGCTGAAACTTCCGGTACGACCAACAACGATGGTATTATTTGTATCGGCGCAACGGCTACCCTGACCGGCACTGGCGGTACTTCTTACGCATGGAGCACCGGCGGTAATACGGCTTCGATCAATGTAAGCCCTGTATCCTCTACCACTTATACAGTTACGGTTACCAATGCTAATGGTTGCACAGCGACAACATCGACAACGATTACAGTAAATCCATTGCCAACACCAGGTATTACCGTTTCCGAAACATCCGGTAACGCAAATAATGACGGTGTGATTTGTGTAGGCGCTACCGCCACCTTAACCGGCACCGGCGGTACTTCTTACGCCTGGAGCACTGGCGGCAATACGGCTGCGATCAACGTAAACCCTGCATCCACCACGACTTATACCGTAACGGTTACCAATGCCAACGGTTGCACGGCGACTTCATCTACGACCATCACCGTAAATCCATTGCCCACACCGGGTATTACCGTTGCCGAAACCTCGGGTAACGTAAACAATGATGGCATTATTTGCGTAGGCGCAACGGCTACCTTGACGGGCACTGGCGGTACTTCTTACGCCTGGAGCACTGGCGGCAATACGGCTGCGATCAACGTAAACCCTGCATCCACCACGACTTATACCGTAACGGTAACCAATGCCAACGGTTGCACGGCTACTTCATCTACAACTATCACCGTAAATCCATTGCCAACTCCAGGTATCACCATTGCTGAAACATCAGGCAACATCAACAATGATGGTATTATTTGCCTAGGTGCAACGGCTACCTTAACTGCCACCGGCGGCGGCTCCTACGCTTGGAGTACCGGTGGTAACACCGCAGCAATCAATGTAATGCCTGCTTCTACTACGGTCTATACCGTAACTGTAACCAATGCCAACGGTTGTACGGCTACTTCATCTACAACCATCACCGTAAATCCATTGCCAACTCCGGGTATCACGATTGCTGAAACATCTGGTACAACCAACAACGATGGCATTATCTGTATAGGTGCTTCCGCTTCCTTAACCGGAACCGGCGGTACATCTTACGCATGGAGCACAGGTGGCAATACCGCAACAATCAGTGTATCCCCTGCATCTACCACCACTTATACGGTTACTGTTACCAATGCTAACGGATGCACAGCCACCTCAAGCACAACCATCACCGTAAATCCGCTTCCGACACCGGGCATTACCGTGGCTGAAACCTCTGGTAATGTCAACAACGATGGTGTGATCTGCGTAGGTGCATCGGCATCTTTGACGGGTACGGGCGGTACGTCTTACGCCTGGAGTACAGGTGGTAATACGGCCACGATCAACGTAAGCCCGGCTTCTACCACAACTTACACCGTTACTGTCACGAATGCGAACGGTTGTGTTGCAACTGCTACACAAACCATTACAGTCAACCCACTCCCAACACCGTCCATCGCCATTGCAGAAACTTCGGGTTCTGCCAACAACGACGGACAAATTTGTTTGGGCGCTTCTGCTACTTTGACTGCTTCCGGAGGTACCTCTTATAGCTGGAGTACCGGCGCCAATACGGCTGCAATTACGGTTACGCCCGCTGTGACCACTACCTACACCGTAACAGTTACCAATTCCAATAACTGCGCAGCCACAGCAACTGCCACCATTACGGTTACTCCGTTGCCCGTTGGGCCAATCACGGTTTCTGAAACCTCTGGTGTTGCCAACAATGATGCCATTATCTGTGTAGGCGCTTCTGCAAGTTTGACTGCTCCAACGGCTGTCAATTATAGCTGGAGTACCGGCGCCAATACGGCATCCGTAACTGTATCTCCAGCATCTACCACAACCTATACCGTTACCGTAACCAATGCCAATAGTTGTATTTCTACAGCATCTGTAACCATTACCGTCAACCCGCTTCCAACGCCAGCAACCACAGTTGCTGAAACATCGGGTACAACGGTAAATGACGGTATCATCTGCGTTGGCGCAAGTGCGACCATCACGGCATCTGGCGGTACATCTTATGTTTGGAGCACGGGCGGAAACACCGCTTCGATCACAGTATCGCCCGCTTCTACCACGACTTATACTGTTACAGTAACGAACGCCAATGGTTGTTCTGCTACTTCAACCCGCACGATCACGGTCAACCCGCTTCCAACACCAGCAATTGCAGTTGCAGAAACATCGGGCACCACCAACAATGACGGCATTATTTGTGTCGGCGCAAGTGCAACGCTGACAGCATCTGGCGGTACCTCCTATGCCTGGAGCACGGGTGGAAACACAGCGGCCATCACAGTAACACCTGCTACGACCACAACTTACACCGTAACGGTAACAAATGCCAATGGCTGTTCGGCGACGGCTTCGACAACCATCACGGTAAATCCGCTTCCAATCAACACCTTTACCTTAACCGGCGGCGGCGGTTTCTGCCAGGGCAGTTCTACGGTTCCGGTTGGCCTCAGCGGTTCACAAACGGGCGTAAACTACCAGTTGCAAATCAATGGCAACAACAACGGCGCTCCAATTGCAGGCACCGGTGCTGCACTGAACTTCGGCAACTTTAACATCGTAGGCACCTACACGGTAATCGGTACAACGGTAGCGACAGGCTGCTCTTCTACGATGACCGGTTCGGTCACGGTGTTCTCCTTCAACTGCAATGCAACTATCAGTGATCCATGCGTTTGTTTGAACAATGCGACCACCCTGACCAACGGTCAATTCGGTGAACAAATTAAAGTAAATGCACCATCGAATCAGATCTGGACGGTAACTGCCGTTACAGGCTTGTATTCAGTCTTTAGCCCGGCGCCACCGGCTGCACCTACTCCGATCACAGTCGGTACGGTGCTTGCCAACATCGGCGGCAACATGTTTACCCTGGACGGTCGCCACATCGACGCCATCGGTTACACAATTTCTGTAAGCAATGGCGCAGGCACAACCCTGTCCATCGGCAACTCCTGCCAATACCCGAACCCTGCCATCACGTCCGACCTGAGCGGTCCGTTCTGCCTGTACTCCGATGTGGTGAACCTGACGGGTAACCCTGGCGATGCCAACATCGTATCGCAAGGCTTCACCGTAAACGGCGTTTCAGCCACCCAGTTCAATCCGGGCGCAGGCGTGGGCCAATACACCATTGTATATACCGTAAACGGCGGCACGCCAAAAGCATCGGGCGCCAACGATCCAGGCTGTATCCAAAGCGTATCGCAAATTGTAAACGTAATCGCCACCCCATCTCAACTGGTGTGC
>JAGWYI010000067.1 GCA_018969455.1 Bacteroidota bacterium
ATGCAAAGATGGGGTGGCGAGACGCCGGAGCCGGTTGGCTTTCGTTTTTCGGCAGGGTTTGCCCTGTGTTTGGCAGGAAACTTCGGAAAATGGAAAATGAAAGGCTTGCTTTGAAAATGAGTCTAATTTTGGAATATTATTTCATTTTTTAACTAAAAAATCAATAAAAAAAGAATATAATTCTGGTTTATTCGGGCAATTTAAAATAAAGTAAAATGAATAAAATTGGTTTTTTATTAAACAAAAGTAATATGTGGCTCCATTCGGCGGGAGAATGCTGCCGAAAAAACGGGAAACAGAACCAAAAAACGGAAGGGTGAATGGATCTTGTGTGGGCTGTAAAAATTGGATGAAAGAATCTTAATTACCGAAGGATTACGGTGCCCACGCTTGCTGCGATTTGATTGCGTTTTTCAATCATTTTTTGTTGCACCTTCATGTATTTAAACATGGATTCTTCATCGCCACGCTCGCTTGCGGCGCGGATGCGTGCCAAATTTATTTCGCACATTTTCATCAATTTGCGCAATTTAAACCGATCCAGTGCTTGTCGCGCATCGGAGTCGAAATTAAAATCGGGCATAGGTTGGTTTTGCAAGGGGTAATTCCATTTTTCAACCCAATTGGGTGAAAGTTCCCATGGGCTCGACATGATGTCGAGTGTCAGCGTTCGGATTGCAGCATCAGGGTGGTTAAGAAAATGGTCGGGAAGTGGATGTGCTCCATTTTGTATTTGCTGAAAATAATCCTGAGCAATTTTGCCATATAGTACCTCGTCGAAATCGCCTAGAGATTCTTCGATATCGGCGAGTATAAAGCTGGCCACACTAGTGGCTTCGGGATTCATCATTTGATTGCCGTACAGGATAAGGAGCCGAACAATATCCCGTTCTTGAAAGGTGTCTCCTTTACCAACCGACGGCAAACTGGTCCTATTTGTGGGATATTCGAAAGTGTCGGGTGTTTCGGGTGGTGGCGCCAGTAGAGGGTCGTCATCGGAGGCAGCGCCGGGATTTCTGGCTGTTTTTTCGGCTTTTTTCCGAATAGAGCCGGTAATTAGTCTGTTTGTTTCACTCAAAAGGGCATTTTCATCCACTTGAAGCAGGTTGCTGCATTCCCGCAGGTACAAACTTCGTTTAATAGGATCTGGGATTTTGGAGATGCTCAATACGATATCTTTAATGAGCGCTGCTTTTTTCAAAGGGTCGCCTTTGGTTTCTTCCAGCAGTAATTGCGTTTTGAATAAAATAAAATCTTGGGCATTTTTATTTACATATTCTGTAAATGCCTCTCCGCCATGTTGTTGTACAAAACTATCGGGGTCTTCCTGATTGGGCAGCAGCACAATTCGAACGTTCATATCTTGTTCGAGCGCCAGATCAAGGCCGCGCAGGGCGGCTTTTATACCCGCTGGATCCCCGTCGTATAAAATTTTAAGGTTATTTGTATTTCGTTTTATGAGTTGGAGTTGCCCTTCCGTCAGGGAGGTTCCGCTGGAGGCCACTGTGTTTTCAATGCCTGCCTGATGCAGGGAAATAACATCCATATAGCCTTCCACGAGGATGCATTCATCCAACTGTCGAATTGCTTTTTTGGCTTGAAAGGCGCCAAAAAGTGTTTTGTTTTTCACATAAATTTCCGTTTCCGGGCTATTTATGTATTTAGGTATCGATTTATCGGCCGACAAGGTTCTGCCGGCAAATGCGGCAACCTTGCCCGACAGGTTATGGATGGCAAACATAACGCGGCTTCTAAAAAAATCTCGGCTTCCGTCTGCGCTACACAATCCGAGTTTTCGCAAGGTTTCTACCTCATAGCCTTTGTTTTTAGCTGTTTTAACCAACAAATCGCGCTGTTCGGGTGCATAACCCAAACCAAAGTTGCGTATGGTTTCTTCCCGCAGGCCTCGTTTTTTAAAGTAGGAAAGTGCAACCGATTTTCCCTCGTCGGTATTAAAAAGTTGATCCTGGAAATGTTGAAGGGCAAAATCATTTACAATATACAGGGAATCACTGTATTGTTGTGCGAGTACTTGTTCGGGCGTACGTTCAACTTCCTTGATTTCAATTCGATATTTTCGGGCGAGCCAACGCAAGGCATCCACATAGGAAAAGTGTTCGTGCTCCATCAGGAAAGTCACGGCGCTACCGCCTTTTCCGCAACCAAAGCATCTAAAAATATTGCGTGCCGGATTGACGTTAAAGGAAGGGGTTTTTTCGTTGTGAAAAGGGCACAGGCCGATCAGGTTAACCCCACGTCGCCGTAGTGTTACAAATTCTTCCACCACTTCTTCTATGCGGGTGGCATCCAGAATTTCCTGTACTTGTTGGGCTGGAATCATGTGCGGAATACCTGCTCAAATATACGGATTAATCAAAAAAAACCGTATTTGGGCAAATAACTTGTTTACCCTTCGAAATGTACCGAGAGGGTAAGGCAACGGGAAAGCACTTTTTCAAGTACATTACTTTGTTCCAGACGGTCGTTGTAAATGAGCATGTTGTTGAGCCCCTGCGAAATTTTCAGTTCAGGAGAAAAAATGAAATAGGGGAAGAAGAACTGAATGCCGGCTCCGTATTCAATTTGAAAATCGGTGGGTGCAATTTTAACCAAGCCTGCCGATTGTCGGGTGCGTGAATCGCTGGCTACATCATAGGAATATTTAATGCCTGCAATAACAAATACCCGAAAATCGTGGTAGGGCGCCGATTTATAGCGCACCTGAAAGGGCATTTCCACCAAAACGGATTCAATGGGTCGGGTGATAATGCGGCCATTGCTGCCTGCCGGGGAATAGCGAAGGGTGCGTTCTACAAATGACAGAGTTGGTAAAAAACGAATATCAAAGAACTCACCTATTTTCAAGTTCGATACAATACCGAGGTTAAATCCCGGGCCATTCACAGATTCAACTGTGGCAAAAGAGTCATTGCGAATGAAATCTTTGGAGTGGTAAATCCGGAAATTGCTTTGATTATAGCCTAGTGTGATGCCAAAGTAATAGGGTTTGGCCTGAAAATCGAGATAATTAACATTAGAGCCCTGGTTAAATTGGGCTTTGAGACTTACCGGAAGCAAGGAACACAGCACAAGGCCTGCGATAAGACCTAGGCAGGATTGGAGGGTTTTACAGCACTGTAAATGGAGCATATTCCTAAGGTTAATCTTGCACATAACGGGTTTTTAAAACCGATTTTGGTTAAAATGTCAACAAATGCCTGTCCTTCGGGAAAAACCTGCACACTTTCAAACAAATACGTGTAGGCGCGTACATCCCGGCTAGTTAAACGTCCGATCAGGGGTAAAACGTATTTGAAGTAGGTATTGTAAATTTGTTTAAATGGGAAAAGATGCGGTTTGGAAAATTCCAGAATTACGACCCGTCCACCCGGTTTCAATACACGCAGCATTTCCGCCAGGCCTTTTTCCAGATTTTCAAAATTACGTACCCCAAATGCCACGCTTACGGCGTCAAATTGGGCGGTTTCAAAACGCAGGTTTTCACTGTCGCCTTGCTCCAGCGTGATGCAGGATTCCTGCCCCTGGTTTTTTATTTTTACACGTCCTATTTCCAGCATTTGATTGGCAATGTCGATGCCAATGATCTTTTTGGGTTTCAACATGCGCGCCATCATCAAGGCTACATCGGCTGTACCGGTGGCAACGTCGAGAATTTCCATTTGCGCCTGGCCCTTCAACCGGGAAATGGCTCTTTTTCGCCACCAAATATCAATCCCCAAAGATAAAACCCGGTTGAGCAAATCGTATTTGGGGGCAATTTTGTCAAACATCTGTTCCACCTCGGCTTTCTTTCCTTCTCCTCGGTGATATGGTTGTACAGTAGGTTGTGATTCCATGTAAAGATGCAAAAATAAGAATAATGGTTGTTTTTAAGGCTGAAAATTGTTAAATGTCAAAATGTTTCCCAAAATCAGGGGAGTTTGATGTTTTCCAGCACCTCCAAACCGTAACCAATAAAACCGGTGCGCGACTTAGGGTGGTTGGTCAACAATCGAATTTTAGAAATGTTGAGGTCGCGCAAAATTTGGGCTCCCACGCCAAAATCTTTTTTCCCAATGCTGGTGTGTAGTTCAAATTTGTCGGCTGCGTTTTCTGCGACCATTTGTTTGTATTGCTGCAGTCGGGTGAGCAAGTTTGATTTTTCCCCCTGGCGCAAATACACAAAGGCTCCTTTTCCCGCATCGGCAATCTTTTGAAGCGATCCACTGATCTGGTGTCCATAATCGGCCAGTAAATTGCCTAAAATACCGCCAGTTTCCGACCAGGAGTGCATACGTACCAAAACAGGCTCATCTGGCTCCCAATCGCCTTTTTTTAACACCAAATGGATGTCGCCACTGGTCATGTCTGAAAATACGATGGCTTGAAATTCACCATAAATGGTATGCATTTGGGTTTCTAACTCCCGGCGTATGAGCCGTTCGCTGCGCATGCGGTAGGCAACCAGATCATCTATGGATATGATTTTTAAATCATGCTGCCGGGCAATCTCTATCAACTGAGGCAAACGTGCCATGCTGCCATCGGGGTTCAAAATTTCAACCAGCACACCTGCAGGGTACATGCCGGCCATACGCGCCAGGTCTACCGCCGCCTCTGTATGACCGGTACGTCGCAGCACCCCGCCGCTTTTGGCACGAAGTGGAAAAATATGTCCGGGTCGGGCAAAATCGCTGGCTTTCGCCTGAGAATTTGTCAAATGACGAATACCCGTGGCCCGGTCGTATGCAGAAATACCGGTACTGCACCCATACCCGATCAAATCAATGGAAACGGTAAAGGCTGTTTCGTGCAAGGCAGTGTTGGAATTGACCATAAGGGTAAGCCCCAACTCCTCCGCCCGTTTTTCTTCAATAGGCGTACATATCAGGCCGCGTCCGTAGGTGGCCATGAAGTTGATGATTTCCGGGGTAACCGTCTCGGCTGCACATATAAAGTCTCCTTCGTTTTCACGGTCTTCATCATCCACGACGATGATGATTTTCCCTGATTTGAAATCGATCAGGGCTTCCTCAATGGTGTTGAGTGTTATTTTATCTTCCATCATACTGAAACAAGCGGATTTGGGAAAAGTTATTGACAAGACTATTAGTTGGTAAATTTTAAATGCAAATTATTGAAAATCAATTTTTTGCATTTAAATATACGTCTTCCGGATGCCAATGTCCGGCAAAGATAATTTTGTTTTCCCGTCGACCTTTCTGTTTTTCAAAATAAAATCCTGCGTTTGCTCTGCTTCATAGCCTGAATCTCAATGGATGATTTTTGTCATTCCGGTGTTCCAATGCAAGGCTGTACATTTGCCCCATGAAATTGAACACACTTTTCGCTACGGCCACCGCTGTTCTTGGTTTATGCGGTGCCTTTCAGCAATTTTCCAATCCTACTGCTGAACAACTTGGTGAAAAACTCTTTTTTGACCCTATTTTGTCTGCAGACAGCACGGTCCGCTGTGCATCTTGCCATATTCCGGAGTTTGGATTTGCCGATACCCTGGTACTCAGCCGCGGGGTGGGTGGGCGCCTGGGGAAACGCAACGCTCAGGGAATCACCAACATGAGCGGCCGACCTCATTTTTTTTATGATGGTCGGGCCGCAAGCCTCGAAGATCAGGTGCTGATGCCCATTCAGGATACCCTGGAAATGCGGGCCAACCTGGAACTCGTTACACGGCGTTTGCAAAAGCATCCTCTGTACAGCCTATGGTTTGAACAGGTTTATCATGCTCCGCCCAATTCCAGCATGCTCGCGCAGGCGCTCGCTGCGTACGTGCGTACCCTTGAAACAGCCAATACCCCTTTCGACCGTTGGATGCGCGACAAGCCCAACCCGATGTCGGATGCTGCAGTGCGCGGTCGACGGGTGTTTATGAATAAAGGAAAATGCTTTGATTGTCACTTCAGTCCGGATTTTACCGGGGATGAATTTCGAAACATAGGATTGTACAATGGAAAAAACCTGAGCGACAAAGGACGATATAATGTGTCTCAAAACCCGCCAGATTTAGGTAAATTTAAGGTACCAGGCCTTCGAAATGTGGCTGTCACTGCGCCATTTATGCATAATGGCATGTTTAAAACCCTGGAAGAAGTGATTGATTATTACGATGAACCGGATCGGTTTGTGCCGGATGCCATCAATCGGGATTCCTTGCTGGCCCAGCCGCTGCATTTAACGCTTCAGGAAAAATCGGATCTCAAGGCATTTCTGGAAGCGCTTACCGATGATCGTTGGTCAAAAAAAACAAAGTGATTGTCGGCTATAGAACCTTTTAGCGCCATTAAACACAGCTATTTATAATCTTTTGTGCGAATCGCATGTTTAAAGGATAAAACTTCTTACTTATGCAAGCTGATCCATCTTCCTGGAATGCACTCACTCCTGAAGAGCACCATGTAATAGCGGAAAAAGGTACTGAACGTGCATTCACCGGTGAATATGTACACCACAAAGCCAAAGGCACTTTTATTTGCCGTCGCTGCAACGCGCCGCTTTATCTTTCTTCAGACAAATTTGACAGTCATTGCGGCTGGCCTTCTTTTGATGATGAAATTCCCGGCGCCATTTCCCGGCATGAAGACCATAGTTTTGGCATGCGCCGGGTAGAAATTACCTGCACCAATTGCGGCGGGCATCTTGGTCATGTATTTGAAGGCGAACGCATGACGGCGAAAAATGTGCGGCACTGCGTTAATTCACTTTCCATTCGGTTTGTATCAGATCCTGCATCTTAATGCCACAGGATAAATGTAACTTACCTGGTCATTTCCGCTGAATTTGTAAAAAAATCCCTGTGTTGATCTAAACACAGGGATTTTTTTGAATACTGTATTTGCTTGTATTTTAAATGTTTATCAAAAAGTTGATGGGAATAAATTGGGAAATGCTGGTATTATTTGGCTTAAATCGGAATTCTCTGCTACATTAGCCGCGATTTTTAAGCTTTGCCCTGTTTGCCACCAACAGCCCGACCAAGGGCCTAACCAAATTCTTATGCCAGTTAAAGATTTTTATCAAGCATCGCTTGATTTACACCGCCAATACAAAGGCAAAATCAGTTTACAGGCTAAAATGGCCGTTACCACGAAAGAAGATTTGTCTACGGTTTATTCGCCAGGAGTGGCGGCGCCTTGTCAGGCCATTGCAGAAAATCCAGAAGATGCGTATACCTACACCATAAAATCGAACACTGTTGCTGTGGTGAGCGATGGCTCGGCGGTTTTGGGACTGGGCAATATCGGAGCCCTGGCGGCAATTCCGGTTATGGAAGGCAAGGCTATGTTGTTCAAGAAATTTGCAGGCATCGATGCATTTCCAATTTGTCTGAATACCCAGGATACCGATGAAATTGTGCGTACCATCCGAAACATCGCCCCGGTATTTGGCGGCATCAATCTGGAAGATATTGCGGCTCCGCGCAGTTTTGAAGTAGAAGAACGTTTGCAAGATCTTGGCATTCCAGTTTTTCATGATGACCAACACGGCACTGCCATTGTGGTACTTGCGGCTCTTATTAACGCAGCCAAGGTTTTAAAAAAAGACATCAACAGTTTGAATATTGTCATCAATGGCGCCGGAGCGGCAGGGGTGGCAATTGCAAAATTGCTTAAAGGCGTGGGTGCAAAAAATCCGGCTATTTCTGTCAATAACATCATCTTGTGCGACCGAAAAGGCGTATTACACCGCGGCCGCATCGATTTGAACGACGCCAAACTGGCTACCCTGGCATTTACCAACAACAACAATCTTCCCGGGTCTTTGCGCGATGCGTTGTGTGGAGCAGATGTGTTTATAGGCGTGAGCGAAGGCAATTTGCTGCAAGCGGCCGACATTAAAACCATGGCCAAAGATCCGGTGGTATTGGCACTGGCCAATCCAACACCCGAAATTATGCCCGAAGAGGCCCTTGCCGGTGGGGCCGCCATTGTAGGAACAGGCCGCAGTGATTTGCCCAATCAGGTAAACAATGTTTTGGGATTTCCCGGTATTTTCCGTGGCGCACTCGATGCCCGTGCCGACCGGATTACCATTGCCATGAAACTGGCCGCAGCACATGCCATTGCAAGGTGTGTAAAACGCCCCGGCAGGACCCTCATTATCCCCGCCTCACTCGATCAAAAAGTGGCAAAAGCTGTAGCCAAAGCCGTTTATGAGGAGGCGTTGAAAGACCGTGAGTTTATTGATTTTTAATATTTTACATCATGAAAATTAGCGCACAAATCGCCCAGCAACTCAGACAGGTTATTTCAGGTGGAAACTGGACGGCGGTCAACTTTAAAAGTCAGCTTGAAGGCATCAACTGGCAACAGGCAACGACGGCGGTTCATGGGTTTAATACCATTGCAACCTTGGTATTTCACACGCATTATTACCTGGATGTGGCAGGAAAGGTGCTTGAAGGCGGTCCATTGGAAGGTAAGGATGAATTGAGTTTTGACCATCCACCCATTTTAAACCAGCTGGATTGGGAGAATTTCCTTCAGCAATGTTGGGAAAAGGTGGAACATTTTGCCCAATTGGTGGAACATTTACCGGATGATAAGTTGTGGGAAGTGTTCAGTATGGAAAAATACGGAACCTATTACCGCAACCTCACAGGTATTGTAGAGCACCTGCATTACCATTTGGGACAAATTTCTTTGATCAAAAAACTGTTGATCCAGGATTAATTTTCATCGTTCGAATTTGATTTCGATGATTCGCAGCCGGTGTTTTTTGCCCAATTTCAAAACCCGGGGTGTAAGCATTCCGTATCCTGCAGCAGCGGACAGGGCAGAAGCGCCATACAACTTTCCATAATTATAATCATTTCCATACAATACAGCAACCGTAGATGCAAACGCAAGGGAAACACCCAGGGTGAGCAAAGGGCCGCCAATAAAACGGGTAACTGCGCTGCGCCGTACTTTAATCGCTGAGATGCTATCGAGTTTGACCGGAAAATTGTCGAGTAGGAGGGTTTTGGTTTCAGGCAAAATATCGGTGATGGTACCTTCGTACCAATAATCTTCCGGGCCCCGATAACGGTAGGTAAGCGTACTGCCGATGTACATCTTGGTGGTTTTTGCACGATTGGCGCGCTCAAGTATCAGCATTTTTTGGGCCTGCAGGGGAATGCAAGCACTGAGCAGCAGCAATATAAACAAAATGCGCATCGGCAGTAGACATTATTTTTTAGAAGCTTATTCCAGCCATTTTTTGCGATCTGCCAGATTACCAAGTTCTTCCCATCGCAGGAGGATGTCGGTTTGGCCTATAGCATAGGCTGCCACTTCGTAGGGGTTGTATATAAAGCGCACACCATCCTGAACCACACACCATTGCAGGGGCATTGGCAATTGTTTAAAATCCGGGAAAAGCAAATCTTCCAATTTGAGATCCTCCCCACTATCCTGCTTTTTCTGGGCTACAAATGCTTTTTCCAACATGGGGCGAATGGCACTGGTATCGGCAATAATTTCGGTTAGTTCGATGTATTTACCGGTATTAAGGTCAAATGTATTCAATGCAGTACCATAGTTTCCATGCGCGCCGCCCGCAAAGCTGTAGTTATCCAGCGAAATTGAAAAATATTTTGCATTTTTCAGAAGTACAGTTGATTTGAGTTCGGCAGTATAACCAATGGTATAATCGGGTAATTCCTTGTATTGCATTGCCATCATGTCATATAGCAGGATTGATGCCGAATCGAGTGCGGTTTTTACTGGCAATTTGCGACCGTCATAGGCGAGCATTGCGACAAAACTGGCGATTGAATCGTTTATGGTTTTGGTAGCAACAGGATTGGGTCCGCCTTCCAGAACCGGATAAGTAAAGTTCATGCTGGCGCAAAGCGAATCTTTCAGGCATTTTTTGAATTCAAAATGCTCCATTTTAACAGTTAAGGGGCTCGAAGAATTGCCGGGGGTGTTTTGTCCGCAATGCCACATGATGGATGCGCAGGCGCCCAGGAGTGCGAGAATGGTCGCTTTTTTCATGGTTAAGTGTGATATTTAAAGCGTTAATTGGAATCAGGCTGGAACATGTTGTGTTTTGGGTGTTAGAATTTGCACCAAAGCTTTTACGGCAAAATCCACCTCTTCTTCGGTGTTGTAATGGGAAAAGGAGAAACGGATGCTTTTTCTTTCAGGATCGGCTCCGATGGCCTCCAGCACATGACTGCCTTTTTCGGCCCCACTGGAGCATGCACTTCCGCCTGAGGCACTAACACCGGCAATATCGAGGCTCAGCAAAAGGAGTTCATTTTTTGGACCAGGCGGGAAGGAAGCGCTAAGAACGGTATACAAAGAATCGCCATCCAGATCGCCATTGAATTGAATATCCGGAAAATTATGCACCAGCGCTTGTCGCATATAAGCACGCAGCTTGCGAATATGCGTGCTGCGATGCTCCATTTCGGCCACCGCGCGTTCGAGCGCCTTGGCCAAACCCACAATTCCGTACACATTTTCAGTGCCTCCACGCATGTTTCGCTCTTGTGCGCCGCCGTCGATCAGGGGCTTGATTGGTGAATCGGGGTTGATGTAGATAAAGCCAACACCTTTGGGGCCGTGAAATTTATGTGCTGCGCCTGAAAGAAAATTGATTTTAATATTTTGAACGTCAATGGGGAAGTGCCCCATGGTTTGAACCGTATCGGCGTGAAAAAGCGCCCCATATTGGATGCAAAGTTCCGATACTGTTTTTAAATTGATCATGGTGCCAATTTCGTTGTTGGCGTGCATAAGGGAAACAAGGGTTTTTTTCCCATTCTGATTTTGCAATGCGGACTCCAGAGCCTCCATAGACACCCGACCAAGTGCATCTACTGGCAGCCATACGATTTCAATATCTTGAAAATGCACAAGAGATTCGATCGAATGCAGGCCGCAATGATGTTCGAGGGGGCTGCTGATGATGCGCCTAACGTCCAGATCGCGTACCGCACATTTCAGGGCCATGTTGTTGCTTTCGGTGCCGCCAGAGGTAAAAAATATATCGGCTGTTCCCGCGCCTATGGCCTGGGCAACGGTTTTTCGAGCGCCTTCGAGCAAGGCACGTACTGCTCTACCTTCTGCATGAATGCTGGAAGGGTTTCCGTACTGGTTTTTGAGTACGGATATCATGGCCTCGGAAACAGCATCAGATATGGGCGTGGTGGCTGCATTGTCAAAATAAACTCTTTGCATAATGGGTACCTGGTGAGCTGGTGAAAGAAACACAACAAGTTGCGCTTACCGCAATGCCTGTATGTCGGAAATGATTTTTTTGGCAAGATTTTCAGCAATTACCATCGAATTGCTTTCGGAATACACCCGGATAATTGGTTCGGTATTGGAAGGACGTAAATGCACCCAGCCCTCCTCAAAATCAATTTTTAAACCGTCTTCGGTATTAATTTGCTCATATTGGTATTTTTGCCGCAATGCGTCAAAAATTTTATCCAAGTTAAGATCGGGTGTGCGTTCCAGTTTAGATTTGGCCATATGGTAATCGGGGTAAGTTTGGCGCAGGGTAGAAATTTGTTTTCCTGAACGGGCCAAATGGCTTAAAAACAGGGCAATACCCACCAGAGCATCGCGACCATAATGTAACTCGGGCAGGATGATCCCGCCATTGCCTTCTCCGCCAATGACGGCATTTACCATCTTCATTTTACTTACCACATGTACTTCACCTACAGCTGAAGCAAAATACTTCCCACCATATTTCTCAGTAACATCCCGCAGGGCACGGGAGCTCGAAAGGTTGGAAACTGTATTCCCCCCCCCGCGCAGGCTCAGTAAATAATCGGCCACTGCAACCAGGGTGTACTCCTCCCCAAAAAGTTCTCCATCTTCACACATAAATACCAGACGGTCAACATCGGGGTCAACTGCGATGCCCAAATGTGCCTTTTGCAGACGGACCTCAGAGGCAAGTTGGCCCAAATGTTCCTTCAAGGGTTCTGGGTTGTGGGCAAAGTGGCCGTTT
>JAGWYI010000727.1 GCA_018969455.1 Bacteroidota bacterium
TAATCGCAAGCAAAAAATGCCACAATCGTTCATGAAAGTTACAGCCTTCTGGTGCTGTATTATTTGGGCAAACAGCGTCATGGCTCAGGGTTGGGTAAGGAATACCCACCTGCAGTCGATGGCCGATATTCAGGCACATCCCGACGGCGGTGTTGTGCTTGCAACTACAAAAAATCAGGGATTGGGCAACAATCCGGCAGTTTTTCTTCAACATTATTCTGAAGAAGGTGCTTTTCTTTGGGAAAAGCTGGTTTCGGATAGTGCTACTGCAAGACGCCTCATTGTTTCGGATCAAGGTCAATTGGTGTTGCGCAGTTTGAAAAAATTTCATGATCAATTGACCAGGCTCGACTGGAATGGGAACCGTATAGGAAAGGATATTGTGGTTAATAATTATCGGGGCGCAGCTTTTGACCTTTGCCGTTTTCCGGGTGGTGGCTTTGTGGGCGATTATTCCGATCAGGCCAATGCATTTAGTTATCCTGGAAAGATCACAGCGCGGCGTTATTCAGACAACGGGACTTTGTTGTGGCAAACTGTGTTGGATACCTTTCAACAGGATGATTCCTATTCATCCAAGGGCATGGCGGTCAATGCGGCAGGCAAAACCCTGTTTTGTTTTCGCTCTGGTCCGACCACACTGCCTCGCTATTGGATTTACCTGCTGAATGCCGATGGCAGTATTGCTTTTATGCGCAACGATGTGATACCAATTACCTCCGGTGTTACAGCCGATAATCAGTTTTTTTACATTTCGTTTGAATCAGCACCGGTGAATGGATATGTCATGCATCGATTGGATGCAAACGGCAATGTGTTGTACGACAAGGTATTGGAGAATATTTTTGACGATTTTTCGAGTGGCAATTATCTTGCCATGCCCGATGGAGGGCTTGTTTTTGCGGGTTCAAAATTTGGCTTGCAGGGCGAAATACTCAGTATTTTCAAGGTTAACAGCCTGGGAGAAACGGTTCAGTTTTTCAGCAAGCCATTGCCCGGATTTGATTTGAATGTGGCGAATGTCGATTACATCGCGCCGGCTCCCGGGGGCGGATATTATCTTGGCGTATATGGCGTAAAGTTCAGTCCGCTTACAATTACCTATTATTTGGTAAAAATGGATACAGATGGCGGGATTTATGCGCAGCAGATATTGGGAAAAATTGGAGACGACACGAATCTGAATTGTTCATTGGATTCACTGGAGCAGGGATTAGACGGGTTCAAATTGCAGATTGAGGATCTCATCAATGGCAATTCTTATTATGTAAACAGTTATGGAGATGGTTTTTGGGCTTCGGAGGTAGATACGAGTCAGTTTCGGATCACGCCCATACTCCTCAATCCGTACTGGGAGTCATGTTCAGGCGATAGTTTGGTTTCTCTATCCGGGGGGGATTCACTCAGGGTTGATTTTCCCCTGCACAAGGTTGTTGAATGCCCTTTTCTGGAGGTAGACGTGGCCACATCGGGATTGCGACGCTGTTTTAACAATACTTATTATGTGCGTTATTGCAACACAGGAACTGCCGATGCGCAACAGGCTTACGTGGAAATTACCCTCGATCCTCACCTTCGGTTGATTTCTTCTGATCTTCCTGCCGACAGCATCGGGTTGCATCAATATCGCTTTCAGTTGGGCGATTTGCCATTTGGGGATTGCGGTAATTTTAGTTTCCTGACCTATTTGGATTGTGACAGTACCGTATTGGGTCAGAGTCATTGTGTTACGGCGCATATTTACCCCGATACTTATTGTTTGCCGAATGGAAACTGGTCGGGCGCCAATGTGGAAACCAATGGCACTTGTCATCCCGATTCGGTGCATTTGGTTGTAAAAAATACGGGAACAGCCCCAAACTCGACCTCTTTGGATTTTGTCATCATAGAAGAC
>JAGWYI010000068.1:0-2500 GCA_018969455.1 Bacteroidota bacterium
CCAGGATGCGACGAGCCGACATCGAGGTGCCAAACCTCCCCGTCGATATGAGCTCTTGGGGGAGATCAGCCTGTTATCCCCGGAGTACCTTTTATCCTTTGAGCGATGGCCCTTCCATGCGGAACCACCGGATCACTTTAGCCGTCTTTCGACCCTGATCGATCCGTCGATCTCTCAGTCAAGCGCCCTTGTACTAATACGCTCTACGCATGATTACCGACCATGCTGAGGGCACCTTTGCAAACCTCCGTTACACTTTAGGAGGTGACCACCCCAGTCAAACTACCCACCATGCACTGTCTGTTATTAACGTTAGGACTCAAATAGTCAAAGGGTGGTATTTCAACGACAGCTCCCCAAGAACCGGAATCCCTGGATCAACGCTTCCCACCTATCCTACGCATCGAATATTCAAGCCCAATGCAAAGCTGTAGTAAAGGTTCACGGGGTCTTTCCGTCCCGTTGCGGGTAATCGGCATCTTCACCGATACTTCAATTTCACCGAGCTCATGGCTGAGACAGTACCCAGATCATTACACCATTCGTGCAGGTCGGAACTTACCCGACAAGGAATTTCGCTACCTTAGGACCGTTATAGTTACGGCCGCCGTTTACCGGGGCTTCAGTCAAGAGCTTCGCTTGCGCTAACCCCCTTCCTTAACCTTCCGGCACCGGGCAGGTGTCAGACCCTATACTTCATCTTTCGATTTTGCAGAGTCCTGTGTTTTTGCTAAACAGTTGCCTGGGCCTTTTCACTGCGGCCCCGATTGCTCGGGGCGTCTCTTATCCCGAAGTTACGAGACCATTTTGCCTAGTTCCTTAGCCATGAATCACTCGAGCGCCTGAGGATTCTCTCCTCGACTACCTGTGTCGGTTTACGGTACGGGCTGTATATACCTGATGCTTATTGGCTTTTCCTGGAAGCCACTTTGGTACACTATCACCGCAGGCCGAAGCCTTTGGCGTACTATCGCTTGCGCTTCAACGTACAATTCCGTCTGTACGCGATACCTCCGTTACTCCGTCCCCACTTCGCAGTATATACAGGCGTAGGAATATTAACCCACTTGCCATCGGCTTCGCCTTTCGGCTTATCCTTAGGTCCCGGCTAACCCTGATCCGATGAACGTAGATCAAGGAACCCTTAGTCTTTCGGCGATGATGTTTTCCACATCATTTATCGTTACTTATGCCTACATTTGCTTTTCTGTTCACTCCACGGAACCTCACAATTCCGCTTCAGCGCGACAGAATGCTCCCCTACCGATCTTTCGATCACATAGCTTCGGTATATGGTTTGATGCCCGATTATTTTCCGCGCAGGAACGCTCGACTAGTGAGCTGTTACGCACTCTTTAAATGAATTGCTGCTTCCAAGCAAACATCCTAGCTGTCAATGCATTCCCACCTCGTTTAATGCAACTTAACCATATTTAGGGACCTTAGCTGATGTTCTGGGTTGTTCCCCTCTCGCCCCATGACCTTCGCACCCTGGGGCTCACTGCTGCTGCTGTGTACTGGCATTCAGAGTTTGATAAGGGTTGGTAGGCGGTGAAGCCCCCTAGCCTTTTCAGTAGCTTTACCTCCAGCACATCACTTCACAACGCTGCACCTAAATGCATTTCGGGGAGTACGAGCTATCTCCGAGTTTGATTGGCCTTTCACCCCTATCCACAGGTCATCCGAGAATTTTTCAACATTCACCAGTTCGGTCCTCCATCCCGAGATTATCGGGACTTCAACCTGCCCATGGATAGATCACACGGTTTCGCGTCTATCCCATCTGACCAGCGCCCTGTTAAGACTCGCTTTCGCTTTGCTTCCGCACCTGAAGTGCTTAGGCTGCCAGACAGGTATAACTCGTAGGCTCATTATGCAAAAGGCACGCCGTCCTCCGTAGAGTTCGACCGCTTGTAGACGTATGGTTTCAGAGTCTTTTCACTCCCTTTCTTAGGGTTCTTTTCACCTTTCCTTTACAGTACTTGTGCGCTATCGGTCTCTCGGTAGTATTTAGGCTTACCAGATGGTGCTGGCAGGTTCAGACAGAGTTTCACCGGCTCCGCCCTACTCAGGATACTACTAGGTAACTATTTCTTTTCGCTTACGGGGCTGTCACCCGCTATGGCAGATCTTTCCAAATCCTTCTGCTAAGAAATAATAGTCCATATTGTAGTCCTACAACCCCATACTGCACGCAGTATGGTTTGGCCTCTTCCGCTTTCGCTCGCCACTACTTACGGAATCACTTTTGTTTTCTTTTCCTCCTCCTACTTAGATGTTTCAGTTCAGAGGGTTTGCGACACTCCCGATCTTCAATCGGGAAGGTTACCCCATTCGGACATCTACGGATCGTGGGTCATTTGCACCTACCCGTAGCTTTTCGCAGCTTATCACGTCCTTCGTCGCCTCCGAGAGCCAAGGCATCCCCCATACGCCCTTAATTCGCTTCCATCTCTCACCTTAGACTTACAAGTCTTGGTTTTGCTCGCTCTTACCTTAC
>JAGWYI010000068.1:5000-11931 GCA_018969455.1 Bacteroidota bacterium
CCTTCCTCCTTAACCGGGTATACGCGTTTCTTAATTTGACAAAGTTTCTGATTTCCATTGCATTACATGCTTGCTATGCCTGCATATAAGTGCGCGGGCAAGCTTGTGCCGGAACAGATCAACAGCCTATACCTTTTTTCACACTAATCTTTTTCTTAATCCAATGATCCATTTTCCCACATTCCGCTCCCTTTCAGCCGCTATGCTCCATTTGGTTTACCCCAAATTGTGTGCATCCTGTAACCGAGAACTCCCTGCGGGCCACAATTGCTTTTGCCTCAAGTGCCAATTGAAACTTCACCCTTCCGATATGTATCGAAGCGTGGAAAATGAATTTACAAATCGATTCTGGGGGCGCGTGCCATTGCAAACGGGCGCCGCTATGTACTATTTTACACGGAAAAGCCCAATTCAAAAGGCTTTACACCAACTAAAGTACAAAAATCAACCCGAAATAGGGATCCTGATTGGTCGGGCATTTGCCAAACAACTGCTTACAAACCCCGTTTTCCAATCCATAGACGCCATTGTACCGGTTCCGCTCCATCCTAAAAAGGAAAAATTGAGGGGATACAACCAAAGCACACAGATTGCAAACGGGCTCTCTGAGGTGCTCGGAAAACCGGTTCTTCCCACGGCACTTCAAAGAATGGCATTTACCAAAACCCAAACCTCCAAGAAAAGGACCGACCGCTTCCAGAATATGCAAACGGTATTTGTTGCTCCCAAACCCAATATTCTTTGCAACAAACACCTGCTTTTGGTCGATGATATCCTCACTACGGGCGCTACACTCGAAACCTGTGCCCAAACCCTGCTCGATATTCCTGGGGTCAAAGTCAGCATGGCAACCATCGCCATTGCCATGTTGTAACACCCTGAGGGAATAATTTCCCGTTTACACAGGGAAAGAAGGCCCTTTTTTCAACCAAAAGCAATTCTATGCGTTACCTTTGCGTAGAATTTTTCCAAACAACAAACAAAGAGGCTCATCGCATGGAAACAATTGCAAAAAGTCCGGTTATGCTTTACACCGAGCAAACACCCAATCCGGAATCGCTGAAATATGTTACCAACCGGATTTTGTATAAAGGAATTGCCGAATTCAAGGAACTTGATCGCGCCGCAGAATGGAGCCCTATGGCCCACAGCCTGATGCAATTGCCTTATGTAAAAAGTGTGTACTTCAACAACAACTTTGTTACCATAAATAAGGAATTCAACTATGAGTGGGCCGATGTTATGCTCAAACTCAAAGAATTCATAAAAGATTACATTGAAAAAGGCGGGCCAATCATCAAAGACGGCTTTGCTGAATTTGCGGAAAAAGAAGAAGCCGAGAAACATGCCGACCAGTTCAACGGTGAAGATGGCGATATTGCACGCAAAATCAAGGAGTTGATAGATACTTACGTGAAACCTGCCGTTGAAATGGATGGAGGCAATATCGAGTTCAAAGCTTATGAGCAAGGCCGGGTGTATGTTACCATGCAAGGGTCGTGTAGTGGTTGCCCTTCCTCAACGGTTACCTTGAAAGCGGGCATCGAAGGTATGTTGAAACGTATGGTGCCCGAAGTGCAGGAAGTGGTGCAGGAAATGGCCTGATTTGAACCTGATCTTTTCCGTTTTGAGTGCCTTCGCTTTTGGGGCAGCATTCGAAACGGAATTTTTTCCATTTTTGGGGCTTTACACCCACCATTCCATCCTGATGATTACGCGCCGAGCAGAAATTAGAACCCGCTCGGCGCGTATTTTTTGTGCGGAAAGAGATAAAAGCGCGATTTGGCTACCTTTGCCACCCAAAACAGGGGGCTTATTTATGTCTTTGGTAAAAAAACTGGCCGGAGAGACGGCAATTTATGGTATGAGCAGCATTTTGGGACGGGTTCTCAACATGTTGCTGGTGCCTTTTTACACCCGGGTGCTTGCGACAACCCATGAATACGGCGCAGTTATTGATTTGTATGCCACTTCAGCCTTTGTGATGGTCCTGTTTTCTTACCGGATGGAGTCGGCGTTTTTCCGATTTGGTACATCCGGCGAAGACCGGATGCGCACCTATTCCACAGGTTTGATGTCTTTGTTGGGCAGTTCGGCAGCCTGGGTGCTGTTGTTGTTGGTTTTTGAGCAGCCAATTGCCGAGCTCTTGTGTTACTCCGATCATCCCGAATACATTCGATGGTTTGCCTGGATTATGGCATTTGATAGTTTGGCGGAGTTGCCCTTTGCCCGCCTGCGGCTTGAGCAGCGGCCTATTGTTTTTGTAAGTGTAAAATTGGCCAACATTTTTATCAACATTGGTATGAATTTGTTCTGGCTGGTTTTTTGCCCCTGGGCTGCTGCCAAAGGTTGGAGTTGGGTTCATTGGTTGTGGGCGCCAGGTTTGGGGGTTGGCTATATTTTTTTATCGAATCTTATTGCCAGTTTGGCCACACTCGCTTTGCTTACGCCTTCTTTTCGGGGCGTATCATGGCAATTTGACCGGGTATTGTGGTGGAAAATGGTTGTTTATTCGGCGCCATTGATTATCGTTACGTTTTCAGGTATTGTCGGAGAAATGTTTAGTCGATCGATGTTGAAGTATTTGTTGCCAGGCACAACGGAGGAAAATCTGAGTGCAGTGGGTATTTTTGGCGCCAACTACAAGCTTGCTGCGCTCATTTCCTTGTTTACTCAGGCTTACCGATATGCTGCCGAGCCGTTTTTTTTCCGACATGCCGGCGATTCGGATGCCATGCGGACCCAAGCTGCGGCAACCAAGTGGTTTACCATTACTTCGGCAGCAGGGATGTTGTTTATGTTGTTGTTTTTAGACCTTGTAAAGTATTTTATTGCGCCGAAGTATTGGAGTGGGTTACACGTGGTACCCATGTTGTTGATGGCCAACCTGTTATTGGGTGTGTACTATAATTTTTCCATTTGGTATCGGCTGAAGGACCGAACGGGTTTGGGCGCCTGGATTTCAGTAGGAAGTGCTGTGCTTACGGTTGTGCTTAATTTGGTGGCCATTCCGCGGTTTGGTTATACTGGCGCCGCCTGGGTAACCCTTATTTGCTATCTGTATCTGAGTTTTGCTACCTGGAAAACCGGTCGGAAGCCCTATCCGGTTCCTTATGAGATGGGAAAAATGATGGGTTATGTAGTGGCCGTACTTTTACTTTGGGGCGTTGAAGTCGTATTACATCGCTTTTTTGCCTCCCATGCGCTTCTGATCTGGGCATTGCGATGCATCTTGATGGGGGTGTTTGTGCTTGGTGTTGTTCGCTTGGAACTTTGGGAATATGTGAAAAAGCGTTTTCCTGCAGGGGCTTAAAAATGATTTAAGCCTGCATTTCGGATCCTTGCTTGAGGCATATGATGAGGGCCTGTCAAGACTTTGAATGCTCAAAAAATGGGGTCTGAAAAGATGCTACTTACAGGTTTGGGTGAGCGTAAAAGGGCTATGATAGTTCAAATTCTTGTCCCAATGAGGGAATTTCTACCGATTTGAATCCTTTTTCGAGCAAATAATCGCGCCAGCTTTCCTGCCGATCGATGGTACCATGCACCAGAAATATTTTTTGTGCCGTATCTTTTTGGTTGGCCAGAAAGTCGTACATCTCTACGCGGTCGCCGTGCGCCGAGAAGGAATCCATGATGGCTACATCTGCCAAAACCTGAAGGTTGTCGCCAAAAACATGAACCGATTTGGCGCCTGCGCGCAAGGCCCCGCCGAGTGTATGGGGGGAGCAGTATCCCACCAATAGAAAGGTATTTCGTTGATCTTCAATGTTGTTATGTACATGGTGTACAATACGTCCGGCATTCATCATGCCCGAGGCCGAAATAATAATACAGGGTTTTTCAATGCTGTTGAGCGCCTTGCTTCCTTCGGTACTCCGAACATAGGTGAGTCCGTTGAAACCCCAGGGGTCTTCTGCTTCGATGAGATACCGGTGAATTTCCTCATCCATGCATTCCGGGTGGCTTATAAACACCTGGGTTGCATTTACTGCAAGTGGGCTATCCACGTAAATTGGGATTTTGGGTAATTTGCCTGCATAATGCAGTTGGCTCAGGATATAAACCACCTCCTGGGTGCGTCCGACAGAAAAGGCGGGAATGATGAGTTTCCCCTTTTTTTCGATGCAAGTGTGCAGAACAATCTGTAAAAACGATTCCAATTCATTGGGAGCGGATACGTGTTCTCGGTCGCCATAGGTGCTTTCGCAAATGATGTAATCGGCGGGTTGCATGGGTTTGGGGTCCATCAGAATAGGCCGATTGGGGCGCCCAATATCGCCGGTGAATGCCAGGCGTATATCCTGATCATTTTCACGGATGCGGAGGTGCACGCTGGCAGACCCCAGAATGTGTCCGGCATCCCGGAATTCTACTTCAACATGGGGATGCGGGAAGAAGTGTTGTTCATAGTTGAAGCTGGAAAAGCGACCGATTGCGTTGTAAACATCCGAACTTGTGTACAGCGGGTCTTTTTCCGGTTCATTGAAGTTTCGGTGTTTTTTGTTGTGGTATTCTGCATCGCTTTCCTGAATCTTGGCACTGTCAAGAAGCATAATGGAGCACAGGTCGCGGGTGGCATGGGTAGCGTAAATTTTACCGGAGAAGCCATTGGCGACCAATTTGGGAATGCGTCCGCTGTGGTCGATGTGAGCATGGCTCAGGATTAAAACATCCACTTCACGGGGATTAAACAGCCATTTTTCGTTGAAATTGGCCAGTGTATGTTCGGGCTCTTTTGAGTCTTCCTCCGATCGGCCATCATCGTCGCCGCCCTGGTAGAGGCCACAATCCAGCAGAATTTTAAATCCGTCTTCCAGGGTAATGAGGTGGCAGGAACCCGTCACCTCGCGCGCTGCGCCGCAAAATTTAATTTTCATAATTCAAACAATTCATTCGCAATACAAACTGCCCGAAATGTAAAGCAATAAATGGGCAAGCCGTTCGAAATTTTGGAATAATTTAAAAAAGCAGTTGGAATAACCGCGCCTGTATTATTTTGATATCTTTGCCCACCTTTTTAGGAAACGGAATTTTAGGAAATAATGCGGTCTGAATTATCAGGTACCGACCATAAAAAGAGATTGATCAGGGCATTTCCAAATAAAATTCCGAGCATATAACCCAATCACATCCATTTGTGAAAAGTGTACAATTGGCTGTCCGACCGGCCGAAAATGCTCAGGCGCATACCATTTTTCTTGTTGAAAAGAGCAAGACGGATTCTTTGCGTACCTACTTGCCGGAATTGGTGTTTGAACAGGTTTCTTTAATTCTGAGCCGCGAAGTAAGCGCATGTGTGGTTCCGAATGACGGATTTTTAATTTTTGTCCGGATTTTGAAGAATGAGAAAGAGCCTGCTGCAGCGCTTGAAACAGCGCGTATGGCTGGAGTGGAAGCCTTGCGGGAATTGCGGAATTACAAAATTGAATCCATAATGCTGGAGAGTTTGGTAGACCGTGCGCGCACCCTTGCATTTGCCGAGGGCATGGCGTTGTCGAGTTATCAATTTTTGAAGTATTTTTCCCAGCCGGAAAAAAAGGAAAAGCCCTTGCGGCAAATTGCAATTGGTCATCCTGAAATTACCGAATTGGATCTTGCCGAACAGAATCATCTGCTGGAGGCGGTTTTTTTAGCAAGGAATTTGGTAAATGAGCCTCATTCTCATTTTAACGCCCTTCATTTGGCGGATGCAGCAATTCAGGCAGGTGTTCGATACGGGTTTGAGGTGGAGGTAATGGGGAAGGAGAAGTTACAGGCATTAAAGATGGGTGGTTTGCTTGCAGTAAACCAGGCCAGCAGTGTTCCGCCCCGATTTTGCGTGTTGGAGTGGAAGCCGGAAATGGCTAAAAACAAAAAGCCAATTGTGGTGGTTGGCAAAGGAGTTGTGTATGATACAGGCGGCCTGAGTTTGAAGCCGACAGAAGGGATGGATTATATGAAATGTGACATGGCCGGGGCTGCGTTGGTAATAGGCTTATTTGCTGCGGTGGCACAAAATCAGTTGAATGTACATTTGATTGGCCTTTTGCCAGTAACCGATAATAAAATAGGGGAAAACGCTTTATCGCCAGGTGATGTCATTCGGATGTTTTCCGGAAAAACGGTTGAAGTGGTTAATACGGATGCAGAAGGGCGTATTATTCTGGCCGACGCTCTGCAATATGCCAAAAGGTATAAGCCGGAGTTGGTGCTTGATTTTGCGACCCTCACAGGCGCGGCCGTACGCGCATTGGGTGCGCAAGCCATCTGCTACATGGGTACTGCTTCGGAAAAAACAAAGAAGAAAATAGAGCAGTGCGGTTGGGATACCTATGAGCGCTTGGTTGAGTTGCCATTATGGAAAGAATATGGCGACGAACTAAAAAGCAATGTTGCCGATTTGAAGAATATTGGTTCGGGCAATGCAGGAATGATTACAGCCGGAAAGTTTCTCGAACATTTTGTAGATTACCCCTGGCTGCATTTCGATATTGCGGGCCCTGCCTATTTGCGCAGTGCCAACGGATACCGAAGTAAAGACGGCACAGGCGTAGGAGTACGCTTGATGTACCAATTTTTAAAACAATATTGAATAGATTTGCGCTCAATCGTTACCCCAGCGATTTTTCGTTTAAAAATGCCTGAAAAATGAGTAATTTGACTATTGGAATAACCTGCGGCGACATCAATGGCATTGGATTGGAAGTTGCCCTGAAAGCTTTGGCGATTAAAAAAGCCGTTCCGGCCCACCGCATCGTTATTTACGGAAGTACCAAAGTGGTTGCCTACCATAAAAACATCATCACCCAGGAAAATATTCAGTTTCATTCTGTGAATAGTCCCGAGGAGGCCCATCAAGACCGGTTGAACGTGATCAATTGCTGGAATGATAATGTGAACATTACCCTGGGCAAACCCACCGATATGGGTGGGAAATGTGCCTATCAAG
>JAGWYI010000728.1 GCA_018969455.1 Bacteroidota bacterium
GTCGCACCCCGCTGACGCTTAGTGCCGGCGGACAGTACGGGCCAGCTTTGCGGAAGGTTACGAAGCAAAATACCACCCTGGATGCCGCCAATTTCCGGGTAGGTATGACGCTGACGGTAGATATACCCTTGTTTTTTATGCACAATGGCATGCGGAAGCGATAAGAATCGGCGTACTTTTGCCGCCAATTTTTCTAAAAATGCAGCAAAATCGCCCAACCCATTTTATCAGCGCTGAGGTGCTCACCACGCAAACCATTGGCGCCCTTCTCACCCAAAACAGCCAGCTCGCGCTGTCGGATGCCTCCCGGCAGCGCATACAGGCCTGTCGCACCTATTTAGACGCCAAAATTACCGGCAATCAGGAACTGTTTTACGGCATCAACACCGGCTTTGGTTCTCTGTGCAACATCCGCATTTCAGATTCTGATATCGAGCAATTGCAATACAACCTCGTGACCTCGCACGCAGCGGGCGCGGGCGACCCGGTTCCTGTGGAAGTGGTACGTTTGATGCTGCTCCTTAAAATTCAGAGTTTGTCTTATGGGTATTCGGCTGTACGTGTGGAGCTTGTAACACGTCTGATCGATTTTTACAATGAAGGCATTTACCCCGTGGTATTTGAGCTTGGGTCTTTAGGGGCCTCAGGCGATCTGGCGCCATTGGCGCATTTGAGTTTGCCCTTAATCGGCCTGGGCGAGGTGTGGTATGAAGGCCGTCGGCAAGCGGCCGGAGTAGTGCTGAAATTGAAAAATTGGGAACCTCTTCGTTTTCAGGCAAAAGAAGCCCTGGCTTTGCTCAATGGAACCCAGTTTTCGGCTGCGTATGCGGTGTGGAGTTTGTTGGAGGCCGAGCGCCTGGTGCGTCAGGCTGATTGGAACGCGGCCCTCGGGTACGATGCATTCAATTGCCGGCTTTCGCCCTTGAACGCCCTGATTCATCAGGTTCGCCCGCATGCCGGACAAGTACAGACAGCCAATTTTTTGCGTAACTTGTTGACCGACAGTGAGATAGCCGCTTCTGAAAAAACAGACGTACAAGATCCTTATGCGTTTCGTTGTGTGCCACAGGTGCACGGGGCCAGCAAGGATGCGCTTGCGCATGTACAGGCGATGGTCCAAACTGAAATCAATTCCGTGACCGACAACCCCAATGTATTTCCCGATGCCGATTTGATCGTTTCCGGCGGCAATTTTCATGCCCAGCCGCTTGCCTTGCCGCTTGATTATATGGCCATCGCCTTGTCGGAATTGGGCAGTATCAGCGAACGGAGGATTTATCAACTTATTTCCGGGCAACGGGGTTTGCCGGCATTTTTGACGCACAATCCGGGGCTGCATTCGGGGATGATGATCGCACAATACACCGCGGCGGCGATAGTAAATCAGAACAAAACCTTGTGTTCTCCGGCATCGGTTGACAGCATTGTGAGTTGCAATGGGCAGGAAGATCATGTGAGCATGGCGGCCAATGCGGCCACCAAATTGCGGCGTGTGGTGCTCAACCTGGAGCGTTTGTTGGCCATCGAATGGATGGTCGCTGCCCAGGCCCTGGAATTCCGACGTCCATGGAAGAGCGCGGCAGCGATTGAGAAAATCCATGCGGCATACCGCGCCCATGTGTCTGCGCTGGCAGAAGACCGCATGTTGCAGCCAGACATTGAGGCGACTGTGGCATTTTTGCGGGGAATATGATTGGTTTTGTTGTTTTACAACGAAATAGATATATTTGCAAGCATGATTACGCAATTGCATATTCGAAATTTCAGGCTATTCGGCAGTCTGGATATAGATGGCCTGAAACGGGTTAATTTATTTGCCGGTAAAAACAATACCGGTAAAACCTATTTGTTGGAAGCCATCCGAATTTGGGCAGCCAATGGAGATTCCA